>NZ_JBVJIJ010000002.1:0-207244 GCF_055586325.1 Dactylosporangium sp. NPDC051087
ATCGAATTGCCGGCAAGGGTCTCCTCGCAGAACCGGGCGACCGGATCGAGAAGGTCCAACTGCTGCGAAGCCCTACCCAACGCCACCCACGCATACTACCTGAAATAGACATAAAACGATGGTCTGGCCCTCCGGGCCAGACCATCGTTTAACACCAGTCACCTAGGGCGATCGGCGGACCAACGCCGGACACGGCCATCTCGAACTCGACGAGGTTTGCCCCAGCGTGAACAAGCGGTAGCCAGTTGCGGGAGCCAAATCCGTAGTCAGTCAGATCGTCATCCTCGGTCAGAACGCGGCGTTGGGCCAAGGCAGCGGCCAGCCGCGCCGTTGGCGCATCAGTCGAATGGCGCTGATCGACCTCAGCGACCTGCGAGTGACTAGCGCCTCAGTCGGCAGGGACGTCCACAACCCAGGCGTACGGCAAGTAATACTGCCGCCACCGACGTACGGCCCCGGCCACGTCCACCCCTTTACCCGCAGCGTGCCGGGTAGATTGCGTTCGACTTCGATGAGCACATGGCTGGAGATGAACAGGCGATAGATGTCGCCGTCGACGCGACAATCAGGCTGGTCAGTTGGCCACTCCGCGTGCCTTGAACGACGTCGTTCATGAGCGCGCAGGTGTCGCCCACAAGCAGTGTGGCTCAGCAAGCCGCCGTAGGGACCGAGGCATGCAACCAAAGTAGCTGGGCGGCCTGACTGATTCGACCTGATATGTACCTAAAGCGGACAAACCTGATGAGCGGCGCGAGCGGCTGGACAGGTATGAGGTCCAGCTCGGGTGGTCCAGCAGGGCCCAGACAACCCGAACCGAGCAGAACGAGCGACCCTGGTCAGGACTGCCGAAGCGGCGGCAACGGGTAGTCCGCTTCGAGGATCAACGGCCCCCGTGGGATGGCGCAGTTCTTTTTGGTGCCCCCGGCAGGATTCGAACCTGCGCCCCCGCCTCCGGAGGGCGGTGCTCTATCCCCTGAGCTACGGGGGCCTTACGGCCTCGCAAAGGATAACAGACATCGTGTGGCGGCTGAGTCAGGAGGGGAGGGGTTGTGCTCCCAGGTCCTGGAGCTTCTCTGTCAGCGCCGTGATGTCGTACTGCTGTGACACCCGGATCTTCTCCGCGGCGTCGCGGACCTCGGCGGTGGAGGCCTTGGCGGCGGCGGTTTCGGACATGTGGATGCCGCCCAGGTGGTGGCGGAGCATGAGCTGGCACCACATGGTGTCGAAGTCCTTGCCGGTGGAGGACTTGAGCTTCTTCAGCTCGTCCTGGGACGCCATGCCGGGCATGCGGCCGTCCGGCTGAAGGGCGTTCTTGCCGTCGGGCATCCAGGCCATGGGGGTGTTGTCCGTGTTGGGGGACAGGTGCCAGTGGGTCAGCCAGGTCTGCATCTGGCCGATCTGCCACTGCTGGCTCAGCGCCATGTCATAGCCCAGGGTGCGGATGTCGTCGGTGGAGCCGAGGCGGTAGGCGAACATGGCCATCTCGACCGCCTGGGTATGGTGGACGCTCATGTCGCGGGCGAAGCCGGCGTCCACGGAGTCCTCGCCGGGGGCGCGCAGCGTCGGGATGAGATACCCGGCGGAGACGCCCACGGCGAGGATCAGGACGGCGCCGAGCACGCCCAGGGTCAGGCGTGCTCGGGCCGAGAGTTGTGCGAACAGGTCAGCCGCCCTGGTTCATGCCGGTGCCCGTGCCGTCCTTGCCAAGGTCGCGCGGGACGGTGCCGGTCTCGGTGATGATGTCGCCCTGGGAGCAGGGGGTGCCGGGCTCGAGGCTGGCGTTCTGCCGGAGGGCCTTGATGAACTCGTCGATGCGGGCGTCGCTGGCCTTGTCGACCTGGAGCTGGAAGCCCCACGCCTGCAAGGAGATCGGCTTGGCCTGGCCCTCGTAGGGGCTCATCATCATGTAGTCCTTGCCCCGGACCTTGGCGGCGAGGGCTTCGACCTGGTCGGCCGGCAGGTTGGGCTGGTAGGTGATCCAGACCGAGCCGTGCTCCAAGGCGTGCAGGGCGTGCTCGGTGGCGATCGGGGCGGTGTAGACGTCGCCGAGGCAGCGCTGCCAGTTCTGGTTGTGGTTACCCGCGACCGGCGGGTTGGCGATGCTCAGGTCGTACTTCTGCGGGCCCCACACGTGGCTGCGCTCTTCGGTGTACGCCTCGTTGATCTTGAAGTAGTCCTTGATGCCGTCGATCCGGTCGGCGCGCTCGCGGACGGTGAGACCGTTCTCGTTGACCTGGTAGACGGCGAAGCCCACGATGCCGAGGGCCAGCAGGCCGACCACGGAGAACAGGATGATCGGGCCCCACGCGGCGCCCTGCTTCACCTTGACCGGGGCGACCTTGCGGGCGGCCGGGCGACCGGCGGGGCGCTTGCCGGCCGGTGCGGTCTTCCGCGCCGGCGCGGACTTGCGGGGGCTGGCCTTCTGCTTTCCAGACGCCGAGGTCGAAGCCGGCTCCGAGTCGGACTCCTTGTCGAGCGAGACGGACGAGGCCTCCTCGAGATCGGCTTCCTCGTCGCCGCCCTGCTTCGGCTTGGCGCCGGCAACGGGCTTGGTCGACGGCTTGCGGTTGCCGCCGCCGTGCTGGGTGCTCATGCTCATGTCGTCGCCTCGCAACGCTCAGCGTGGTGCTCGCTCATCGGGCCTCGTCTGGTCAACGGTCGGGGGGTCGGGCGGGACGCGGTGGCGCTAAAACCGCCGGAGCGGCCGTCCCGCATTGTGACCAGCAGAACGGGCCTCCGCCAAGTACCGGAGTCTACCCCCGATAGCATTTGTCGGTGACTCCCGCTGAACTCGCCGTAGCAGTCCTCGAAGCCGCTCGGGCGGCGCTTACCGAGCGTGACCTTGACGCGTCCGTTCTTCCTGCGACGACCAGCGTGGAGCGACCGCGAAACCCGGAGCATGGTGACTATGCGTCGAATATCGCCCTGCAGTTGGGCAAGAAGGTCGGACTGAGCCCGCGCGATCTGGCCGCGGCGGTCGCGAAAAACTTGCAGGAAACTCCCGGGATCGATGCGGTGGAGATCGCCGGACCAGGCTTCCTCAATATCAGGTTGTCGGCGGCGGCGGCCGGGGGACTGGCGCGGATCGTCGTGGAGGCGGGCCGGTCCTACGGGCGCGGCGAGAGCCTCGCGAAGGAGAAGGTCAACCTCGAGTTCGTCTCGGCGAACCCGACGGGACCCATCCACCTGGGCCACACCCGGTGGGCCGCGGTGGGCGACGCCCTGGGCCGGATCCTGTCGGCGGCCGGCGCGGACGTGACCCGCGAGCACTACATCAACGACGCGGGCGTCCAGATGGCCAGGTTCGGCGAGTCGGTGCAGGCCGCGGCCAACAACCGGCCGACGCCGCCGGACGGCTACCCAGGCGAGTACATTCAGGATATCGCGCGCAAGATCGTCAGCGAGAATCCCGACATCACCAGCAAAACGGACGACGAGCAGCGCGCAGAGTTCGAGCGCGAGGGTTACCGGGCGATGCTGCGGGAGATGCAGGACAGTCTCGAGCGCTTCGGCGTCCACTTCGACGTCTGGTTCTCCGAGAAGACCCTGCACGACGGCGGTGCGGTCGAGCACGCCCTCGACGAGCTGCGCAAGCAGGGCCACATCTTCGAGGCCGACGGCGCGATCTGGCTGCGCACGACGGACTTCGGCGACGACAAGGACCGGGTGCTTATCCGCTCCAACGGCGAGAAGACCTACTTCGCCGCCGACGCCGCGTATTACATCAACAAGCGCGAGCGCGGCTTCGACCGCTGCATCTACATGCTCGGCGCCGACCACCACGGGTACATCGGCCGGCTGAAGGCGATCGCGGCCTGTGCCGGCGACGACCCCGAGAAGAACATCGAGGTGCTGATCGGCCAGCTGGTCAGTCTCCTGCGCGGCGGCGAGCCCGTGCGGCTGAGCAAGCGCGCGGGCACGCTGATCACGCTCGACGAGCTGATCGACGTCGTCGGGGTGGACGCCGCGCGGTATTCCCTCGCGCGCTCCTCCACCGACTCGCCGCTGACCCTCGACATCGAGGTGATCACGCGGCAGAAGAACGACAACCCGGTCTTCTACGTGCAGTACGTCGGCGCCCGCACCGCCTCCGTCGCCCGCAACGCGGCCGAGCTCGGGCTGCACCGCACCGGCACGTACGAGCCGGGCCTGCTCTCGCACGAGAAGGAGCTCGACCTGCTCAAGGCGCTGGGCGACTTCCCGGCCGTGGTCGCGACCGCGGCCGAGCTGCGGGAGCCGCACCGCGTGGCACGCTATCTGGAGGAGCTCGCGGGCGCCTACCACCGCTTCTACGACAACTGCCGGGTGCTGCCGCAGGGCGACGAGCCGATCACGGAGACCAACCGGGCGCGGCTGTGGCTCAACGACGCGACGCGTCAGGTCATCGTCAACGGGCTCGACCTGCTCGGCGTCTCAGCACCGGAACGGATGTAAACGACATGCGCGCACATGAGGCCGGCGCCCTGCACGGCGATCTCGGCACCAGCGGCCCGTCCTGGCTGCGGACCCCCGACGACGTCAACGCCCTCGTCCCGCAGCTGTGGTCCAAAACGGTCCAAAGGAACACGCAGGGCGAAATCACCGTCGGCGGGGTGAATGTCCGGAACATCGCCGAACAGCACGGCACCCCCGCCTACGTCCTCGACGAAGCGGACTTCAGAGCGCGGTGCAGAGGCTTCAAAGAGGCCTTCGGCGGCGCCGAGGTCTTCTACGCCGGCAAGGCCTTCCTCGCCACCGCCGTCGTGAGGATCCTCGTCGAGGAAGGCCTCTCCCTCGACGTCTGCACCGGCGGCGAGCTGGCGATCGCGCTCCGGGGCGGCATGCCCCCCGAGCGCATCGGCCTGCACGGCAACAACAAGTCCGTCGCCGAGCTCACCAGGGCCGTCGAGGCGGGCGTCGGCAGGATCATCGTCGACTCGTTCGACGAGATCGACCGCCTGAGCGCCATCGCGAAGGAGACCGGCACCAGGCCGAAGGTCATGGTCCGGGTCACCGTCGGCGTCGAGGCGCACACCCACGAATACATCGCCACGGCGCACGAGGACCAGAAGTTCGGGTTCTCGCTGTCCGGCGGCGCCGCCGCGACCGCCGTCGACAAGATCCTCGAAGCGGGCGTCCTGGAGCTGCGCGGCCTGCACTCGCACATCGGCTCGCAGATCTTCGACACGTCCGGGTTCGAGGTCTCCGCCCGGCGGCTGCTGCAGCTGCAGGCGCAGATCAACGAGAAGCACGGCGTCGAGCTGCCCGAGCTGGACCTCGGCGGCGGCTTCGGCATCGCGTACACCACCCAGGACACCCCGGCCGAGCCCGGCGACCTGGCCACCAACCTGATGCGCATCGTCAAGCAGGAGTGCGCGGCGTTGCAGCTCAGCGTGCCGCACCTGTCGATCGAGCCGGGCCGGGCGATCGTCGGGCCGGCGATGTTCACCCTCTACGAGGTCGGCACCGTCAAGGACGTCGACGGGATCCGCACGTACGTCAGCGTCGACGGCGGCATGAGCGACAACATCCGCACCGCGCTCTACGACGCCGCCTACTCCGCGACCGTCGCCGGCCGGGCGTCCGCCGAACCACCGATTCTCGCCCGCGTGGTGGGAAAACATTGCGAGGCCGGGGACATCATCGTGAAGGATGAGTTCCTGCCGGCAGACGTTCAGGCCGGAGATCTTCTTGCGGTGCCGGGCACAGGGGCCTACTGCCGCAGCATGGCGAGCAACTACAACCACGTCCCCCGTCCGCCGGTCGTGGCGGTGGTTGACGGGGCATCGCGGGTCATCGTCCGCCGGGAGACCGAGGACGACCTGCTCAACTTGGACGTGGGGTGACCATGAGTGTGAAGGTGGCGCTGCTGGGCTGCGGGACCGTCGGCGCGGAGGTGGTCAGACTCCTCCACGAGCACGAGCGGGACCTGACGGCCCGGATCGGCGCGCCGCTGGAGCTCGTCGGGATCGCCGTGCGCCGCGCCGGTCGCGTCCGTGACCTGCCGATCGACCCGTCGCTGTTCACCACCGACGCGCTCGGCCTGGTGAAGCGCGACGACGTCGACGTGGTCGTGGAGGTCGTCGGCGGCATCGAGCCGGCCCGCACCTGGCTGCTCGAGGCGCTGCACGCCGGCAAGAGCGTGGTGACGGCCAACAAGGCGCTGCTCGGCGAGGACGGCGCGACCCTGCACCGGGCCGCCGCCGAGGCCGGCGCCGACCTGTACTACGAGGCGTCCGTCGCCGGCGCGATCCCGCTGCTGCGCCCGCTGCGCGACTCGCTGCACGGCGACCGCATCACCCGGGTCACCGGCATCGTCAACGGCACCACCAACTTCATCCTGTCCTCGATGGACAGCACCGGCGCCGGCTTCGCCGAGGCACTCGAAGAGGCCACCGCGCTCGGCTACGCCGAGGCCGACCCGACCGCCGACGTCGAGGGCTTCGACGCCGCCGCCAAGGCCGCGATCCTCGCGTCGATGGCGTTCCACACCCGGGTCACCGCCGCCGACGTGCACCGTGAGGGCATCACCGAGGTCACCGCCGCCGACATGGCCAGCGCGAAGGCCATGGGCTGCACGATCAAGCTGCTGTGCATCGCCACGAAGCTGGACGACGCGGTGTCCGTGCGGGTGCACCCGGCGATGATCCCGAGGACCCATCCCCTGGCCGGGGTCGGCGACGCCTTCAACGCCGTGTTCGTCGAGGCCGAGGCCGCCGGGCAGCTCATGTTCTACGGCCGTGGCGCGGGTGGCGCACCGACCGCGAGCGCCGTGCTCGGCGACCTCGTGGCCGTGTCGCGCAACCGGCTCGCCGGTACCCACGCCGCCTCGGAAAGCGCGTATGCCGACCTGCCGATCCGGCCGATCGGCGACGCGCTCACCAGGTATCACATCTCGCTGGACGTCGCGGACAAGGCAGGCGTTCTCGCCGCCGTCGCGGGCGTCTTCGCCAAGCACGGGGTCAGCATCGCGACCGTCAACCAGTCGGGTCGCGGCAACCAGGCCGTGCTGGTCATCGTCACGCACGCCGCCGCGGACCGCGCCCTCGCGGCCACCGTCGCCGAGCTGCGGGCCCTGGACATCGTTCGCGCCGTGGCGAGCGTCCTGCGTGTCGAAGGGGAGTAGCGCCATGTGGCGTGGATTGATCGAAGAGTTCCGTGACCGGTTACCGGTCGGACCGCAGACCCCGGTGGTGACGCTGCACGAGGGCAACACGCCCCTGCTGCCCGCGCCGGAGCTGTCGTCGCGGACCGGCTGCGACGTGTACCTCAAGGTCGAGGGCGCCAACCCGACCGGCTCCTTCAAGGACCGCGGCATGACGGTGGCGGTCTCCAAGGCCGTCGAGGAAGGTGCGAAGGCGATCATCTGCGCCTCCACCGGCAACACGTCGGCGTCCGCGGCCGCGTACGCCGCCCGCGCCGGCATCACCTGCGCCGTCCTCGTCCCCACCGGCAAGATCGCCCTCGGCAAGCTCGCCCAGGCCCTCGTGCACGGCGCCCGCCTCCTGCAGGTCTCCGGCAACTTCGACGACTGCCTGGCGCTCGCCTCGAAGCTCTCCCTCGACTTCCCGGTCTCCCTGGTCAACTCGGTCAACCCCGACCGCCTCCAGGGCCAGAAGACCGCGGCGTTCGAGATCGTCGCCGGCCTCGGCGACGCCCCGCACATCCACTGCCTGCCCGTCGGCAACGCCGGCAACATCAGCGCCTACTGGATGGGCTACCAGGAGGACCACGCGGCGGGCAACGCCAGCCGCCGCCCGCGCATGTTCGGCTTCCAGGCCTCGGGCGCCGCCCCGATCGTCAACGGCGCCGTCGTCCGCGAGCCCTCGACGATCGCCACCGCGATCCGCATCGGCAACCCCGCCTCCTGGACGAAGGCCACCGACGCCCGCGACGAGTCCGGCGGCGTCATCCAGGCCGTCACCGACCGCGACATCCTGCAGGCCTACCGCCTGCTCGCCCGCTCGGTCGGCGTCTTCGTCGAGCTCGGCAGCGCCGCCTCCGTCGCCGGCCTGCTGCAGGCCAGCGCCCAGGGCCTGATCGAGCAGGGCCAGACGATCGTCTGCACCGTCACCGGCCACGGCCTGAAGGACCCCGAGTGGGCCATCTCGACCGCCCCGGCCCCCACGACGATCCCCGCCGACGCCCTCGCCGCCGCGAAGGCCCTCGACCTCGCCTGATCTTTTCCAATGGCCAAACTTCATGGCCAAGGTCCGCGGTGGTGCGGACCGTCGCTCCCGCGGTCTCCGGGCCGGGGCCCAGCTCACGCCGGGCCCTGGCCCTCTCCGTCCGCGTCCACTTCCCCAGCCACGGCCGTCCCGGCCGTGAACACCCACACCCCATGATCCGGAAGACTTATGGTCGCCCTGGCGACAAAATCTCTTCCGGATCACGGGCACCCCTGGCTACCCGAACTCTTCCGGATCATGAGAAACGGCGTCGTCGGACTCGGACTCGGACTCGGACTCGGGCTCGGGGGAGGGGCGGGGGGTGCGGCCGGCCTGGCGCAGGGCCAGGCGCAGGGCGAACTCGATCTGCGCGTTGACGCTGCGCAGATCGTCCGACGCCCAGCGGGCCACGGCGTCGTAGACCTGCGGGTCGAGGCGCAGGAGCAGCTTCTTGCGTTCGGCCACGAGCGGCGACCTCAGCTGTAGAGCGAGCCGGTGTTGACGACCGGCTGGACGTTGCGGTCGCCGCAGAGCACGACGAGCAGGTTGGCGACCATCTGCGCCTTGCGCTCCTCGTCCAGCTCGACGACCTCCAGCTCCCGCAGCCGGTCCAGGGCGCTCTGCACCATGCCGACCGCGCCCTCGACGATTTTGAAGCGGGCGCCGACGATGGCGCTGGCCTGCTGGCGGGCGAGCATGGCCTGGGCGATCTCCGGCGCGTAGGCGAGGTGGGTGATGCGCGACTCGAGCACCTCGACGCCGGCGAGGGCGGCGCGCTCGCTCAGCTCGACGGTGAGCTCCTCGCTGACGGCGGTGCCCTCGCGGAGGCTGGTGCGGCCGTCGTCGTGGGTCTCGTAGGGGTAGCTGGTCGCCAGGTGCCGGACGGCGGCCTCGGCCTGGACCGCGACGTACGAGATGTGGTCGTCGACGCCGAACGACGCCTTGAACGTGTCGACCACGCGCCAGACGACGACCGCCGCGATCTCCACGGGGTTGCCGTCGGCGTCGGAGACCTTCAGCCGGGCCGTCTCGAAGTTGCGCACCCGCAGCGACACGCGGCGCTTCGAGCTGAACGGGACCGTCCAGTGGAAGCCGGCGGTCTGGATCGTGCCGACATACCGGCCGAAGAACTGCACGACGCGCGACTCGTTGGGGTTGACCACGGTGAAGCCCGTCATGAGCAGCACGGCGAAGGTGACCGTGACGGCGACGAGCGCGCCGGCGGTGTCCTCGGGCCGGTCGGCGACGAGCGCTGCCACGCCGCCGATCAGCACGAGCAGGGCGAGCAGGATCAGGAACCCAGGTGCGCGGAACGCTCGTCTCTCCATAACGATCCCCTAGCTATCGAAGTGATATCACAACGATACCGCACGATGCTGCCTTCTGGTGACCGCCGCCCAGCCGGCCGCGTAGACGAGCGTCACAGCGCCGCAGACCGCCACCAGGACCCGCGGGTCGACGCGGTCCACGAACGCGCCGACGATCAGCTGCGACACCGCGACCGACAGCAGCGCGAGCATCACGTCGGTGGCGAAGACCCGGCCGCGCAACGCGTCCGGCACCTCGGCCTGCAGCGCGTAGTTGGACATCATCCAGTTGCCGCCGGCGGCCAGGTGCGCGAGCGTGACGCAGGCCAGGACCAGCGGAAACCATGGGGACGCGCTCGCGGCCAGGTAGGTCAGCCCGTACACCGACATCGACACGGCGAGCCCGGGCAGCAGCCACGACCGGTGGGACAGCACCCGCCGCAGCACGAACGGGCCGATCAGCGCGCCGAGCCCCCGGGCCGCGAACAGCAGCCCCACGCCCAGCGGGCCGACCCCGTAGGCGGCGGCGAGCAGCGGGAAGGTGGTCAGGACGCCGTTGCCGAGGCCGACGGCGGCCTTGACCGTGACCAGCGAGGCGACCCTCGGGTGGCCGCGGATGTACCGCACCGCCTCGCCGATCTCCGGCCGCTGCGCCGCCAGCTGGACCTGCAACGGGCGGCGTACCCGCGCGACCTGGAACGCGGCGAGCAGGCACAGCGCGCTGGACACGGCGAAGCACCAGTACGCGCCGACCAGCGCCGACGCGATACCGCCCAGGGACGCCCCGACGACGAGCATCGTGCCCCACGCCGACCCGGACAGGGCGTTCGCCGCGGGCAGGTCCTCGGCGTCGACCACGTTGGGCAGCGCCGCCGCCGCGGCCGGCACGAAGAAGGCCTTCGCCACCGCGATGACCGCGATGGCGGCGACCGCCAGCCAGGCCGTCTGCGCCGTGCGGACCAGCAGCAGCGCGAGCGTGGCGACGGCCATGGCCACCTCGGCGGCGACGAGGATCCTGCGCCGGTCGAGCCGGTCGGCGATCACCCCGGCGTACGGCTGCAGCAGCGCGATCACGCCGACGTCCGCGGCGAGGATCAGCGCGCCCCACAGCCCGGACCCGGTCAGCTGCAGCAACAGGGTGAGCAGCGGGATCTGCACGAACCAGTCGGCGCCGAGCCCGATCAGGTCCGCGGAGAACAGCCGGCGGAAGTCGCGGTTGCGGACCAGGATCGACAATGTGGGAGGCACCCGGCCCACCTTAGGGCGAGTCCCGCAAGCCGTGATCTCATTATCCGCATGGCCCTGCTGCCCACTCCCGTCACCGTCCGCGTCCCCGCGACCAGCGCGAACCTCGGACCAGGCTTCGACGCGCTCGGGCTGGCGCTGTCGCTGTACGACGAGGTCGAGGCGCGGGTGACCGGCGGCGGGGTGACCGTCGAGGTGATCGGCGAGGGCGCCGGCGACCTGCCGGGCGACGAGACGCACCTGGTCGTGCGGGCCATGCGGCGCGTGTTCGACGAGCTGGGGGAGCGGCCCGCCGGGCTCGCCCTGCGCTGCCGCAACCGCATCCCGCAGGCGCGCGGCATGGGCTCGTCGTCGGCGGCGATCGTGGCCGGGGTGACCCTGGCCAGGGCGCTCGTCAGCGACGGCGCGGACCGGCTCGACGAGGGCGGGCTGCTGCGCCTCGCCGCCGAGCTCGAAGGGCACCCGGACAACGTGGCGCCGTGCCTGCTGGGCGGGATGACGATCGCGTGGACCGAGGACGCCGGTGCCGCCGCGGTACGGCTGGAGCCCGCCGCGGCGGTCCGCCCCTTCGTCTTCGTGCCGGAGGAGCGCGGACTGACCCACGAGGCCCGGGCCGCCCTCCCGGCGACCGTGCCGCACGCCGACGCCGCCCTCAACGCGGGCCGCGCCGCGCTGCTCGTCCATGCGATCACCGTCGATCCGTCGCACCTGTTCGCGGCCACCGAGGACCGGCTGCACCAGGGATATCGGGCGGCGTCCATGCCCGGCAGCGCGGACCTCGTGGCGGCACTGCGCAGCGAGGGTGTCGCCGCCGTCGTCTCCGGCGCGGGACCGAGCGTCCTGGCGCTGACCACGGGCGGCTGGGCGCCGTCACCGCTGCCCGGCTGGCGGGTACTGCCCCTCGATGTCGATCTGGTGGGTGCGCTCGTCGGGGTTGACCTGGTGTGGGGTACGCTTGAACACGCCGATCGGGACCCTGTTGCCGCTGGCTAGGCGAGTTGATTACTCTCTAGTCCTACAGCAGCCGCTCCGTGCGGCGATCTCATGCGGGGCGGCGTGCTCCGATTTCCGTGGCACCCCTTGCGCACGCCCGGCCGCCAACCCGCGTCTCCAGTGATCGCGCGCGCACGGCTGGGCCAGGCCGCAGATGGTGGCGCCCGGCTCACCGCACAGCGCTGCAACACCTCCCGCACCGCCGCTGCAAGGCAGCGAGGCGGGAGCCCCCGGGCCGCCCGGCCACCGTGTCTCGTCTCCGGGCATCCCGGCCTAACGAGGGAAGGAATCCATTGAGCGACACCACCGACGTCACGTCGGATGTCTCGAGCGACCGCGCCGCGGTCGACACCGACGGCGCCGAGACCGGGGCGACGCGTCGGCGCCGCTCAGGCACCGGGCTGTCCGGCATGCTGCTGCCTGAGCTGCAGAGCCTGGCCGCCTCGTTGGGCATCTCCGGCACCGCGCGGATGCGCAAGGGCGAGCTGGTGACGGCGATCCAGGAGCGTCAGGCCGGCGACTCCCGCCCGGCCGCCGAAGCCGCTCCCGCCGCCAAGACCACCGCCACGCGCGCCGCCCGCGCCGAGACGCGCGCCGCCGAGCCGTCGGAGCAGGACTGGCCGTCCGCCACGCAGGGCGCGGCCGAGGCACCCGCCGTCGTCACCCGGGCCCCCCGCCGGGCCACCCGGGCCGCCGGGCCGCCGGAGCCGCGTGCGGCCGCCGCGGCCGAGGCTCCCGCCGCCACCGCGCCCGCCGCCGAGCAGGCGCCCGCCGCGGTGGCCGCCGAGCCGGCAGCCGAGGTCACCGAGCGTCCGGCCCGCACCCGCGGCACCCGGACGGAGCGGGCCACCGCGGAGCGCGCCGAGCGCACCACCGAGCGCACCACCGAGCGGGCCGAGCGTCCGGAGCGGGCCGAGCGTCCGGAGCGCGCTGAGCGCGCCGAGCGCACCGACCGCGCTGAGCGCACCGACCGCGGCGACCGGGCCGAGCGCACCGAGCGGGCCGACCGTGGGGACCGGACCGAGCGGGCCGACCGTGGGGACCGCAACGACCGGGCCGAGCGCACCGGCGAGCGGACCTCCGAGCGCGGCGACCGCAACAGCGGCGCCGACCGCAGCGGTGGCGACCGCGCGGGCGGCGACCGCAACCAGCGCGGCACCTTCGCCGACGACGAGGGCGACGACGACGGCACGGGCCGCCGCGGGCGGCGCAGCCGCTTCCGGGACCGCCGCCGGGGTCGCGACCGCGACGGCGAGCAGGTGCAGCCGACTGGTGCCGCGGGCGCCCGGGGTGGCAACGAGCCGCAGGTCAGCGACGACGACGTCCTCGTCCCGGTGGCCGGCATCCTCGACGTGCTCGACAACTACGCGTTCGTGCGGACCACCGGCTACCTGTCCGGCTCCAACGACGTGTATGTCGCGATGTCGCAGGTCAAGCGCTACGGTCTGCGCCGCGGCGACGCCGTGACCGGTGCCGTGCGCCAGCCGCGCGACGGTGAGCAGCGGCGCGACAAGTACAACCCGCTCGTGCGCCTCGACACGGTCAACGGCATGGACCCGGAGGAGGCCAAGCGCCGTCCCGAGTTCTACAAGCTGACCCCGCTCTACCCGCAGGACCGCCTGCGGCTGGAGACCGAGCCGCACATCCTCACCACCCGCGTCATCGACCTCGTCATGCCGATCGGCAAGGGTCAGCGGGCGCTCATCGTGTCGCCGCCGAAGGCCGGCAAGACGATGGTGCTGCAGTCGATCGCGAACGCGATCACCCGCAACAACCCGGAGTGCCACCTGATGGTGGTCCTGGTCGACGAGCGGCCCGAAGAGGTCACCGACATGCAGCGGTCGGTGAAGGGTGAGGTCATCGCCTCCACCTTCGACCGCCCGCCGACGGACCACGCCACGGTCGCCGAGCTGTCGATCGAGCGGGCCAAGCGGCTCGTCGAGCTGGGCCACGACGTCGTCGTGCTGCTCGACTCGATCACCCGGCTCGGCCGCGCGTACAACAACGCGTCGCCGGCGTCCGGCCGCATCCTGTCCGGTGGTATCGACTCGACGGCGCTCTACCCGCCGAAGCGGTTCCTCGGCGCGGCCCGCAACATCGAGAACGGCGGCTCCCTGACGATCATCGCCACGGCGCTGGTCGAGACCGGCTCCACCGGTGACACGGTCATCTTCGAGGAGTTCAAGGGCACCGGCAACGCCGAGCTCAAGCTCGACCGGAAGATCGCCGACCGGCGCATCTTCCCGGCGATCGACATCGACCCGTCCGGCACCCGCAAGGAAGAGATCCTGCTGGCGCCCGACGAGCTCGCGATCGTCATCAAGCTGCGCAAGGTGCTGCACGCGCTCGACTCGCAGGAGGCGCTCAACCTGCTGCTGGACCGGCTGAAGAAGACCCGGACCAACGTCGAGTTCCTCATGCAGATCGCCCAGACCACGCCGGGCGAGTAAGCGACGCGAAAGCCCCCGCCGGACGTGTCCGGCGGGGGCTTTCGGGTATCCAGCGCTGTATGAAACGTGGGGACAAGGTCCGCTGGCGTTCGCACGGCAAGACCGTCAACGGCACCGTCGTACGCAGGATCACCGGTCGGACCGAGGCGGCCGGCCGTACCGTGGCAGCCTCCGGCGACGAGCCGCAGTTCGTCGTCAAGAGCGACAAGACCGGGCGCGAGGCCGTGCACAAGCCGGAAGCGCTGCGCTAGAACGAGGGCGCGTGTGCGCCGCTCGCGGCGCATGGGGGGCCCGCGGGGTGGGAACCCCCCGCGCGGGACCCGCCGCTCGCGGTGGGGCAGCTAGAAATTGCCCTCCGCGACCTGGAAGACGGTCAGGCCCAGGGCCCGCCACATCCGCACCACCTGCTGACGGTCGTCGAAGACGCCCACCACGTGGTAGCGGCTGCGGATCTCCTTGTCGAAGATCTCCTGCTTCACGATGCTGTCGCGCCGCTGGTCGCCGGTGACCCGCATGAACAGGCCCGCGTAGGGGACGCCCACGTGCTCCTGCAGCCAGGCCGCCGTGTCGTCGCGGCAGTCGTCGGTACGGCCGGAGCAGAACACGATCTCGTGCCCCGCCGCGTGCATCGCCCGGACCGCGGCGATGACCGGCGCGTTGGGCAGGTCGAAGCGGACCCGGCCGACGTCGTACGGGCTGCGGTCGTGGATCAGCGCGACCGTGCCGTCGATGTCGACGAGGACGACCCGCGGCGCGTCCGGCGGCGGCTCGTACGTGACACCCGCGGTGTCGAGCACGGGCAGCGGCAACGGCAGCGAACGGCCCGCCAGGTACCGCTGGTGCATCGAGCGGATGACGTCCTCGCCGACGTGGCTCGGCCCCTCGCGCAGCGCGTCGCGCCGGACGCACTCATCGACCGGGACGTCGGTGAAGTCGCGCACCGTGAACGCCGCGCCGTGCTTCGCGGCCAGCTCCGCCAGCTCGCGCACGACCCGGCCGCGCAGGTTGGTGTCGTCGCAGATGACGTGCGCGCCGCCGAGCAGCAGCGCGTCGATCGCCGCGTGATGCGCCTGCGTGACCTCCTTCTCGGCCCGGCCGCGCCGCGCGTCGTCCTCGATCCGCCCGCCGTGCATCATGGCGCGCAGGTCGTCGCGGTTCACGCGGACCCGGCCCGCCTGGCCCCGCGCCCAGGTGCTCTTGCCCGAGGCGGGCAGGCCCCGGGTGATCGTCAGCGACGCCATCAGCTCTCCTCCGTCACCTTGGGCCGGACCCGCTGCCACAGCAGACCCCGGTAGTCCTTGTCGTCCAGCCGCAGGAACAGACAGCTGCGCGCCGGGTGCTTCGACACCGCGATCGCGAACTCCTTGCGCCCCCAGCCCTCCGGCAGGCCGGCGACCGTCGCCTCGTACGCGGCCTCGACGTCGGCGGCGAGCGCGGCCGCCTCCTCGCGCAGCCCGTCGGCGATCTTCGTCGCCCACGCGTGGAACTCGTCCGGCAGCGGCTCCAGCAGCACGTCGAGGGTGCCGTCGCCGACCGCCTCCCACACGACCCGGGCGTTGAGCCCTGTCACGATCCGGTGCAGCCGCACGTACTCCGCATACTTGATCTTCAGCCGCGTGTCGGGGCCGGTGAAGTGCACCACCAGGCCCTCCCGGTTGTCGCGGGGCGGCGCGGCGAGCGCGTCGGCGAGCGTCGCGTGGGCGAACGTGTCCACGACCGGGCCCGGCCACCCCGGCACCGCGTCCGGGCCGTGGCTGCGCCCGGTGACGATGTCGACCGCGCCGAGGAGCACGAGGTCGTCGAGGTCGCCGTAGTCGAGCACGATCCGGTTCGACGGGTAGATGATCTCCACCAGCACCGTGCGGCCCGCGGGCGGCGTGAAGCTGCCGGCGTACCGCGCGCGGAACAGCGCCGTCGCGTGCCGTGCCTGCTCCGAGTCGAACGAGCCGCGGGTCGCGAACGCCCAGCCGTCCCCGGCCGGGTACATGATGCCGAGCGAACCGTCGGCCTTGTCGGTGACGCGGACCGGCCCGTCGAAGTCCATCTCCGGCACGCCCGGCTGGCCGTGGTTGAAGAACTTCGTGAACGGCCGCGCGAGGACCTGGCCTGTCCCGGCGTGCACGACGAGGCCCCGGCACGCGAGCGTCGCCGCGTTCCAGACGTTGTCGTACTGCGCCTTCTCGGTGTAGTTGTGGATCAGCAGGGGCAGCGAGGGGTGTCGCTGGGTGCGCACGAAGCCGCCGCTGGTCATCTCGGCCAGCAGCGCCGGGTCGCACAATGCGTCGATGTGAAGTGCGTCGTGGAGGTCCATAGCACGGGCCAGCGTAGGTTGGGCCGCCAACGGCCGCGACGGGTTAACGGAGCGGGAATGCGGGCGGGGTGGGTGGCGTTACAGACTCCGGTTGAGGAGCTGTGACCCGCTCATGGCAGACTTGACCGACGGCCAGACCAGGTTCCGGTTCACGCCATATGGCGACCCGGCGACCACCGACGAAAGGACCGCGGCCATGAAGCCGGACATCCACCCGCAGTATGCGACCACCGAGGTCACCTGTTCCTGCGGCAACGCTTTCACGACCCGTAGCACCGCCAAGGGCGGCACGATCCACGTGGAGACGTGCTCCGTCTGCCACCCGTTCTACACGGGCAAGCAGCGCGTGCTCGACACGGCCGGCCGGGTCGCGAAGTTCCAGCAGAAGTACGCGAAGGCCGCCGCGAAGAAGGCCGAGAGCGGCAAGTAGCTGCACGTCCGGCGCCCGCACCGCCCTGTGTCCAGGGTTCGGTGCGGGCGCCGTCCTCGTTTCCGGCCGGTCTTCTTCTTTTGGGGCGACATGAGCACCGACACTTCCTCCGGACAGCGACTGCAGGCGCTCCTCGCCGAGTATCAGGAGCTCGAGCAGAAGCTCGCCGACCCGAGCATCCACGCCGACCAGGCCCTGGCCCGCAAGACCGGCCGGCGCTTCGCCGAGCTGTCGCCGATCGCGAAGACCTCCGGCGAGCTCGAGGCCGCCCGCGAGGACCTCGCGGCCGCCCGCGAGCTGGCCGCGGAGGACCCGGCGTTCGGCGGTGAGGCCGACGAGCTCGAGGCGCGCATCCCGCACATCGAGGAGCGCCTCGCCGAGCTGCTCGCCCCGCGCGACCCCAACGACGCCAAGGACGTCATCCTTGAGGTCAAGGCGGGGGAGGGCGGCGAGGAGTCCGCGCTGTTCGCCAGCGACCTGCTGCGGATGTACATGCGGTACGCCGAACGCCACGGCTGGCAGACCGAGGTGCTCGACACCCAGGAGTCCGACCTCGGCGGCTTCAAGGACGTCGCCGTGTCGATCAAGACCCGGGGCATCCCCGAGGCCGGCAACGGCGTCTGGTCCCGGCTCAAGTGGGAGGGCGGCGTCCACCGCGTCCAGCGCGTGCCGGCCACCGAGTCCCAGGGCCGCATCCACACCAGCGCCGCCGGTGTCCTCGTGACGCCCGAGATCGAGGAGGCCGGTGAGATCGAGGTCGACGCCGGTGACCTGCGCATCGACGTGTTCCGCTCCTCCGGCCCGGGCGGCCAGAGCGTCAACACCACCGACTCGGCGGTCCGCATCACCCACCTGCCGACGGGCATCGTCGTGTCCTGCCAGAACGAGCGCTCCCAGCTGCAGAACAAGGACCGCGCGATGCGCATGCTCAAGGTCAAGCTGGCCGCCCTCGCCGAGGAGCAGGCCGCCGCGGCCGCCGGCGACGCCCGCCGCTCCCAGGTGCGCACCGTCGACCGTTCCGAGCGGATCCGGACGTACAACTACCCGCAGAACCGCATCTCGGACCACCGGATCGGTTACACGGCGTACAACCTGGACCTGGCCATGGCGGGCGACCTCGACAGCGTCCTGGACGCCCTCGCCGACGCCGACCGCAAGGCCCGCCTCGCGGGTGAGGACCAGCTCAGCAGAGGGTGACGCGGGTCTAACGCGGACGTCACACAGCGGAAACGGTGCAGCGGCACGCTAGGGTCAGGTAGCGTTTCGACCCGAACGACCTTACCGATCGTGATCACCGCTGCCACCCGAGCCTCCGGAGGGACGCCATGCCATCGACGCCAGTCGACCTGTCCGCAGCCCCGCGCGTGGTGGTCGGCACCGCAGCCGACCTCATCTACAAGGTCGGACTGTCGATGCTGGGCGCAGACCGCGTCCCCACCGCGAAGGCCAACGCCTGGGCCGCGGTGTGCGCCGACCAGGAGCGTGCCCGTATCCGCGAGGAGAACGCCCGCATCCTCCACGCCGTCCGTTAGATCCCGCTGCGGCCTCGTCGCCGCCCGCACCAGCCCGCGCGCCCGACCCGGCCCGCGGGCTTTCTCTTTGCCCGGCACCCCGGCCCTGCCGCCCGCCGCGCCGTGGCCCTGTGCTCCGTCCTGCCGCGCCCCGCCCGCTCTGCCCCGCCCCGCCCTGCCCCGCCCGCCCCGCCCGCACTGCCCCGCCCGCCCTGCCGCGCTCTTTCCCTGCCGCGCCGTGGCCGAGATCACGCTGGCCTGCTGCCTTGGCTGGGCGAGGGCACGTGCGGCAGCGGTTCGAGGCGTTGCCGGGTGGCGGGCGCGCGTCGTTGAGGCGCGGGATGGCCGCGGCGAGGGCCCCCTCCTGACCGCGCAAATCCGAAATGTCGGGCATCGCGGAAAGAGCGCCGGGTTCGCCGCTGGTCGGGGATCAGGAAGCGGCGCGGGGGCGGGGGGTCTTCGCGCGGAGCATGGCGTGGTCGGCGGCCTCGAAGGCTTCGGCGACCGACTCGAAGTCCTCACCCGACAGGCCCGCCCAGCCGATCGTCACCCCCACCGGCGTGCCCGGGACCAGGGCGTGCCAGTCCTCGGCGGCGACGGCGGCGACGATGCGGCGCTGGATCTCGCGGGCCTCGGCCGCCGACGTGGTGGGCAGGACGACCACGAACTCGTCGCCGCCGTAGCGGGCCACGAAGTCGCCCTTGCGCATGACGCGGTTGAGCACGCCGGCGACCCGCTGCAGGACCAGGTCGCCGGAGAGGTGGCCGTGGCGGGTGTTGACCTGCTTGAAGCCGTCCAGGTCGCAGACGCCCAGGACGGCGTGGCCGCCGGCGGCGACGAGCTTCTTGACGTGCTCCTCGAGATACCGGCGGTTGGGCAGCCCGGTGAGCGGGTCGGTCTGCGCCTCGCCGCGGTGGAAGTCGACGCGGCGGACCAGGTCCTCGTGGTCCAGGAGCGCGGCGACCCCCTCGACGAAGAGGTCGCGCAGACGGTCGGGCTGGATGTTGGCGACGTGGAAGGCGGCCCGGTCGGCGTGGTACGCCGAGCGGTAGTCGCCGGTGCCGAGGTGCGCCAGCGCGCGCAGGCGGTGCTGCTCGGCGGCGCCCAGGGAGTCGTCGCTGACGTGGGCGGTCTCCAGGCGGGCGACGGCCTCGATCGGGCGGCGCTCGGCGATGGCCTTGCACACGGCGCCGAGGGTGCGCAGGTCGCGGGCCCGGGTGGACATGCCGGCGGACTCCAGCAGCGGCCACGGGTCGACGTCGGTGACGAGGCCCTGGATGCCGAGGGTGCCCAGGCGCAGGACCGCGTAGCCGAGCGCGCCGCGGGCGATGGGGCGCAGCCGGTCGAGGTCGTTGTCCTTGTGTTTGCGTTCGAGGTCCATGACGACGTCGCGGAGGATGCGCTGGCAGCCCTCGCTGTCGCCGCGGTGGTCGAGCTCGACGGCGTGCAGGAGGCGGATCTGCGGGGTGGCGAAGTCGGTGTTGGCCGTGCCGACCCCGACCTCGGCGGCGACCTCGCGGGCCTTCTCCATCGCCGCGTTCGCGTGCTCGTGGAAGCCGGTGTACGAATACGCCATCGCCAGGTTGTGCCAGGCCCAGGCGGTCGCCTCGTCGAAGAGCTCGACCGCGCCGAGCGCGCGGGAGCCGTGCACGAGCGCGCGGACGCAGCGGTCCAGGGAGCCGGCCCGCAGGGCGACGATCGCGGCGAGGGCCTGCAGCTCCCCGTACTGCGCGGGGTCCTGGACCTGGCGGGCGGCGGCGAGACCGGTGTCGAGGGCGGCCGGGTAGTCCTCGGCGCGGCCCATGTTGATCAGCGCGATGAGCCGCAGGGTGAGCGCCTCGACGCGGTCGTGGGGTGACTGGTCACCGGCGAGGACACGGTCGATGACCGTCATCGCCTCGCCGAGGCGGTCGTCGAAAATCATCCGCCGGGCGCGGGACAGCTCCGACGTGCGGTCTGCCACCGCCATCGGACCCCTCCTTTCGCGCGCCCCATGATTATGGGGTGCACAGCACCGAAGATGACACGCCCGGGCCCTTGTTGCCCACGCTTTCCATGGTGATCACATCCGCGACCGGCGTGCTGCGTGATGCGGGGGTGGCGTCGCCGCGGGTCGACGCGGAGCTGCTCGCCGCGCACGTGCTGGGGATCCCCCGGTCGCGCCTGCTGACGGCGCCGCCGCCGGACGCCGCGCGGGCGGCCGCGATCGGCGAGCTGGTCCGGCGGCGGGCCGAGCGCGTCCCGCTCCAGCACCTGACCGGCACCGCCCCGTTCCACGGGTTCGAGATCGCGGTCGGCCCGGGCGTCTTCGTCCCACGCTTCGAGACGGAGCTGCTCGTGGAGTGGGCGGGGCGGCAGCAGGGCACCCGGATCGTGGACCTGTGCGGCGGATCGGGCGCCATCGCGATCGCCCTCCAGACGCAGGACGCCGAGGTGTACTGCGTGGAGCGGAGCCGGGCGGCCCTGACCTGGCTGCGGCGCAACGTCGCCGCGCTGGCGCCCGGGGTGCGGGTGGTCGAGGGCGACGTGACCGACCCGGCGACGCTGCGCGAGCTCGACGGCACGGTCGACCTGGTGGTGAGCAACCCGCCGTACGTCCCGGAGGGCGCGCCCGTCGACGTCGAGGTGGCGGTGCACGATCCGCACGACGCCGTGTTCGCCGGTGAGGACGGCCTCGCGCTCATGCCCGGGCTGGTCGCGCGGGCCGCCGGGCTGCTGCGGCCCGGCGGGCGGCTGGGGATCGAGCACGACGACAGCCACGGCGAGTCGCTGCCGGCGCTGCTGCGGGCGACCGGGCACTTCGACGACGTGACCGACCACCGGGATCTGGCCGGGCGCCCGCGATTCGTCACCGCCAGGAGGACCGACCGCGACGCGGGTGGCAGACTAGCCGCGTGATGCTCTACGACTGCAGCCAGCTCGCCGAGCGCGAGCGCGGGATCGCCGCCGCGATCGAGGCGGTGGGCCGGGGCGACCTCGTCGTCCTGCCGACCGACACGGTCTACGGCATCGGCGCCGACGCCTTCAAGACCTGGTCGGTCACCGCGCTCAACAACGCCAAGGGCAGCACCGCCCCGGTGCCGGTGCTCGTCGGGTCCCGGCACACGCTGGACGGGCTGGTCTTCGGGCTGCCGCAGGCGGCGCGGGACCTCGTCGACGCGTTCTGGCCGGGCGCGCTGACGATCGTGGTCGAGCACGCGCCGAGCCTGCAGTGGGACCTCGGCGGCGGCGACGGCACGGTCGCGGTGCGCATGCCGCTGCACCCGATCGCGCTCGAGGTCCTGCGCGAGACCGGCCCGATGGCGGTGTCGTCGGCCAACAAGCTGGGCCAGCCGGCGGCGGAGACCGCGGCCGAGGCCCGCGACCAGCTGGGTTATGCGGTGAGCGTCTACCTGGAGGGCGGCCCGTGCCCCGAGCCGGTCGCCAGCACGATCATCTCGGTGACCAACAGCGAGCACCGGGTGCTGCGGGCCGGCGCGATCCCCGTCGAGAAGCTGCGTGAGGTCGTGCCGAGCCTGATCGGCCTGGACTGACGGTGGCGCCGTTCAGCGTCCTGTGCGTCTGCATGGGCAACATCTGCCGGTCGCCGATGGCCGAGCGGCTGCTCGTCGCCGACCTCGCGGCCCTCGGCGTCGACCCGGACCTGGTCTATGTCCACGGCGCGGGCACCGGCGGCTGGCACGCGGGGCAGCCGATGGACCCGCAGGCCGCCCGGCAGGTCCTCGCCCGGGGCGGGGACACCGCCGGGTTCCGCGCCCGCAAGCTGCTGGCCGAGCACGTCGACGCCTCGGATCTGGTGCTGACGGCGACCGCCGAACAGGTCGACTTCGTGGTGTCCCTGCGGCCGGACGCCGAGCCGCGGACGTTCGTGTGGGGCCAGTTCGCCCGCCTGCTGCCGGCGGTGACCCCGCGGCTGCCGGCCACCGGCGACGTGTACGAGCGGGGAGTGGCCCTCGTCGGCCTGGTCGACGAGGCGCGGGACGAGGTGCGCGCCGAGGACGACCTCGCCGACCCGTGGGGCCGCCCGGACGACTTCTTCGGCCTGGTCGCCGATCAGGTCCAGGCCCTCACCGGGCCGTTGGCGAAGGCCCTGGTCAACCGCTGACCTTCGCCATCGGCGGCGCGGCCGGCTCCTTCTCCGCGGACCGGGCGATGTTGCGCGCCATCCCGCCGAAGACGACCGCGTGGAAGGGCGCCACGGCCAGCCAGTACAGGTGCCCCGCCAGGCCGCGCGGCAGGAAGACGGCGCGCTGCTCGTACACCGTGCGGCCATGCGGATCGAGCGCGACCCGCATCTCCAGCCAGGCCCTTCCGGGCATCCTCATCTCGGCGCGCAGCCGCAGCAGCTCGCCCTGCACGATCTCCTCCACCCGCCAGAAGTCCAGCGCCTCGCCGACGAAGAGACGGTGCGGGTCGCGGCGGCCGCGGCGCAGCCCGACCCCGCCGACGAGCCGGTCCATCCAGCCGCGGACCGACCAGGCGAGCGGGAAGGAGTGCCAGCCGTGCTGCCCGCCGATCGCCTCGATGACGCGCCAGACCCGCTCGGGTGCGGCGCCGACCGGCCGGGTGCGGTCGTCGCGGTACACCGTGCCGCCGGACCAGGCAGGGTCCGAGGGCAGCGGGTCGCTGGGCGCGCCGGGCAGCGCCGCGTTGGACCAGCGGGTCTCGACGTCGGCGTCGCGGACCTTGCGCAGGGCGAGGCGCACCGCGAGGTCGAAGCCGGCCAGCCCGTCGTGCGGGTCGGGCACGTAGGCGGCGATGTCGTGCTCGTGGCAGACCGCCTCGTGGATGAGGCTGCCGACGAGCGGCCGGGCGATCCGGTTGGGCACCGGTGTCACCAGGCCGACCCAGTGCGACGACAGCCACGGCGTCAACGCCCGCACCGGCAGCAGCACGCGCGGCGGGAGACCGGCGACCCGCGCGTAGCGGCGCATCATGTCGCCGTACGTGAGCACGTCGGGCCCGCCGATGTCGAACGCCCGGTTGAGCGGCACCGGGAAGACGGTCGCCGCGGCGACCAGGTAGCGCAGGACGTCGCGGATCGCGATCGGCTGGATCCGGTTGTGCACCCAGCGCGGGGTGACCATCACGGGCAGCCGTTCCGTGAGGTACCGCAGCATCTCGAACGACGCGGAGCCCGACCCGATGATGACGGCGGCCCGCAGCACGACGGTCGGCACGCCGCTACGCAGGAAGATGTCGGCGACCTCGCCCCGCGAACGCAGGTGCGCGGAGGCGCGCTCGTCCGGGCTGGGTCCGCCGAGGTACACGATCCGCCGCACCCCGGCATCCAGCGCGGCGACGGCGAGGTTGAGCGCGCTGAGCCGGTCGACGTCCTCGAACGCCGCCTGGCCGAGCGCGTGGACCAGGTAGTAGACGACGTCGACGTCGCGCATCGCCTCGGCGAGCCCCTTGTCCTGCGCGACGTCACCGGTGGCGACCTCGACGCGCCCGGCCCACGGCACGTCCCGCAGCCGCCGCGGGTCGCGGGTCAGGCAGCGCACCTCGTGCCCCGCGGCGAGCAGGCGGGGGACCAGCCGGCCGCCGACGTAGCCGGTCGCGCCGGTCACGAGACATCGCATGACTTCATGCTTACCCTGCGGCGATGCCCCCTAGACTCGTTTTCATGGGCGACACCTACTGGGGGCCGGACTTCGACGCGCTCCGCGAGACCGACCCGCAGATCGCGGACGTCGTCCTCGACGAGCTGCGACGCCTGCGCGGCGGCCTGCAGCTCATCGCGAGCGAGAACTTCACGTCGCCGGCGGTCCTCGCCGCGCTCGGCTCGACGCTGACCAACAAGTACGCGGAGGGCTATCCGGGCCGCCGCTACTACGGCGGCTGCGCGGCCGTCGACCGGGCCGAGGAGCTCGCGATCGAGCGGGCCAAGGCGCTGTTCGGCGCCGAGCACGCCAACGTGCAGCCGCACAGCGGCGCGAGCGCCAACCTCGCCGCATACGCGGCACTGCTCATGCCCGGCGACACCGTCCTGGCGATGGAGCTGCCGCACGGCGGGCACCTCACCCACGGCAGCAAGGTCAACTTCTCTGGCAAGTGGTTCAACACCGTGGGGTATCCGGTGCGCCGCGAGGACGAGCTGATCGACTACGACGAGGTGCGCGACCTCGCCCTCGCCCACCGGCCCGCGATGATCATCTGCGGCGCCACCGCCTACCCGCGCCTCATCGACTTCGCCCGCTTCCGCGCGATCGCCGACGAGGTCGGCGCCTACCTCATGGTCGACGCGGCGCACTTCATCGGCCTGGTCGCCGGCAAGGCGATCCCGTCGCCGGTCGAGCACGCCGACGTGGTCAGCTGCACCACGCACAAGGTGCTGCGCGGCCCCCGCGGCGGCATGCTGCTGTGCCGGGAGGCGCTCGCGCAGCGCATCGACAAGGCGGTCTTCCCGTTCACGCAGGGCGGGCCGCTGATGCACGCGGTCGCGGCGAAGGCGGTCGCGCTGCACGAGGCCGCCCAGCCGGCCTTCGCGGACTATGCGGCGCAGGTCGTGCGCAACGCGCGGGCGCTCGCCGCGGGCCTTTCGGCGCAGGGGATGCGCCCGGTGTCCGGCGGCACCGACACCCACCTCGCCCTCATCGACCTGCGCGGGCTGGGGATCACCGGCCGCGACGCGGAGGAGCGCTGCGACGCGGCGGGGATCACGCTCAACAAGAACGCCATCCCGTACGACCCGGAGAAGCCGATGACCGCCTCCGGGGTGCGGGTCGGCACGCCCTCGGTCACCACGCAGGGGATGGGCGAGGCGGAGATGGCCGAGATCGCGTCGCTGATCGGCGCCGCGATCCGCGGCGAGCAGGTCGGCGACCGGGTGACCGACCTCGTCGGGCGGTTCCCCGCGTATCCTGCTCCATCATGAGGAAGCGGCTGCAGCACCTGCCCACTGCGTTGGTCGCGATGGGCATCCTGCTCGTGGTCGCCGCGCCCCTGGGCGGCTGGCGCGACGGCGCCGACGGCGCGCTCGGCGCCCTCGCCGGTCTGGGGCTGGTCGCGCTGAGCTACACGGCGTCCAGCCTGATCATCGCGGTGACCGACCTGAAGGCCAGGCACATGCTCATGCCGGTGGCGCTCGGCACGTACATCCTGAAGTTCGCGATCATCGGTGTGGTCATGTGGATCGTCGCGGAGACCGGCTGGGGCGGGCTGCCGTGGCTGGGCGCGACGGTGATCGCCGGCACGCTGGTGTGGGTCGCCGCGCAGGCCGTCTGGGTCTGGCGGGCGAAGATCCCCTACGTCGAGATCGAGCCGTCTTAAGGCGTGTTTGGTCAGTGGGGTCGGAGCGAGGCGAGGTCCAGGCGTCGGCTGGGGCCGCGTCGGGCGCGCCTGGATACCGGTGTTGTATCCAGGTGTGACCGGCGTGGTTCCAGGCGGCGTCTGGGCCCGCCGCAGCCCGGCATCCACTGACCAAACACGCCTTAACAGGGGTTCTTCCGCACCCCGCTCTCCTCCGACAGCGGGGTGCTGCGCTTGGCGTCGAACACGGACGCCTGGACCAGGGTGCGGAACGTGCCGGCCGCGCAGGCGGCGCTCACCCGCCGGGTCCTGGACTCCGCGGACTCCTCGCGGGTCGTGTAGACCGAGTTGCTGACGAAGGTGTCCTTGGCCACGGTGGTCCAGCCGCCGCCGTCGGCGCGCTGCAGGTGCACGGTGACGGTGAGCCCGTCGGGGCCGGGGGAGTCGCAGCGGAACTGCGCCGCGGCGACGATCCTGCCGTCCTTCTCCGCCGGGCGCTGCGGTGAAACCGAACACACCACGCGGCCGCTCCCGCCGCCGGAGGCCGCGCTCGGCCGGCTTTCGCCGCCGGTCTTCGTGATCACCACGGCTGTGAGAATCAAGAAAAACGCGATGACGGTGTTGCGCAAGGTCATCACTCCCACACGCATTGTTATCCTGAGCGTTCAGCTAACCCTCTGGGGGTGACCGTGCGCAACATTCACTCACGCATCAGTCGTGTAGTTGACGTTCGCCAAGCGTTAGGCGTAGTAACGTTGACGGCCGTCGGTTGATGGCACCCGGCCCTTAGAGCAACCCCCGCGCGACGAGCACGCGGGGGTCGATGCACGGGTGCCCCCGGCAGGCTGATATGGTCACCGCGTCATGGCCGGTAACCAGACACCCAAGCAGTCCGGATCGAGTGGCGCCAACGAAGGTTGGGCCGCCGTCGGATACCTCATCTCGGGCATCGCCGTGTGGGGCTTCGTCGGCTGGCTGATCGACGAGTGGCTCAACGCCGGAGGCATCATCACCGCGATCGGGTGTGTGCTCGGCGCCGCTGGTGGCATCTACCTGGTGGTCAAGCGCCTCGGCGCCTGACGCATCGGTTGAATTGATAAACGAGAGGGACGTGGTGAGCGGTCTGGTTCTGGCGGAGACGCCTTTCCCGCCCAGCGTGGAAGACATCTTCCCGCCCCACCTGTTCGGTGTGGAGTGGCTGACGAAGTTCAGCCTCTTCCTGTGGCTGGCCGTCGCGCTGGTGCTCATCTACTTCCTGGTGTCCTACCGCGACCCCAAGATCGTCCCGACCAAGAAGCAGTGGCTCGCGGAATCGATCTACGGCTTCGTGCGGGAGGGTGTCGCCAAGGACGTCATCGGACACGAGGGGCTGCGTTTCGCGCCGTATCTCGCGTCGCTGTTCGTCTTCATCCTGGTCGGCAACGTCTTCTCGATCATCCCGTTCATCCAGGTCTCGCCGATGGCGCACATCGCGTTCCCGACGGCCCTGGCGCTGTGCACCTACGTGCTGTATCTGTACCAGGGCTTCAAGAAGCACGGCTTCGCCGGTTACATCAAGCACGCCGTCTTCCTGCCCGCCCCGTGGTACATGCAGTTCCTGCTGATCCCGATCGAGTTCCTGCAGGCCTTCGTCCTCCAGCCGGTCACGCTCGCCCTGCGTCTGTTCGCCAACATGTTCGCCGGGCACATGCTGCTGCTGGTCTTCACGCTCGGCGGCTTCGCGCTGCTCAACGCGGAGAGCTTCTTCCTCAAGCCGATCTCGCTGGTCTCATGGGCGATGACGATCGGCCTCACGTTCTTCGAGCTGCTGATCGCGGCGCTGCAGGCATACGTCTTCACGTTGCTGACGGCCAACTACCTCGCCGGCGTCCTCGCCGACGAGCACTGAGCCGCATATCCCCCCGCTTTCGATAGCGAACGGCACCACCTTTTTCAGTTGTCCCGCGTGAACGTCACGCGAGATCTCAGGAGGAATTCCACATGGACCACCTGGCAGCAGTCAACGGCAGCCTCAGCGCCATCGGCTACGGCCTCGCCGCGATCGGCCCCGGCATCGGCGTGGGTATCGTCTTCGCGTCCTACATCCAGGCGACGGCCCGTCAGCCCGAGTCGGCCGGCCTGACCCGTACGTACATGTTCCTCGGCTTCGCCGTGGTCGAGGCGCTCGCCCTGCTGGGTATCGCCTTCGGCTTCGTCTTCAAGTAAGCCCCCCGCCTCCACCAACATTTAGAGCGGGAGGTTTCCCATGCTGTTCCTCGCAGAAGGGGCAGAGCACAACCCGATCATCCCGATCTGGCAGGAGATCGTCGTCGGCCTGATCGCCTTCGGCATCCTCTGCTTCGTGCTGATGAAGTTCGTCTTCCCCCGCATGGAGGAGACCTTCCGCGCACGGGTCGACGCGATCGAGGGTGGCATCAAGCGCGCCGAGGAGGCGCAGGCCGAGGCAAACCGGCTGCTGGAGCAGTACAAGCAGCAGCTCGCCGAGGCCCGCACCGAGGCGGCCAGCATCCGTGACGAGGCGCGCGCCGACGCCACGGGCATCCGTGAGGACATCCTCGCGAAGGCCCGTGAGGAGAGCGACCGCATCATCGCGGCGGGCCGCGAGGCCCTGCAGACCGAGCGGCAGACCATCGTCCGCCAGCTGCGCGCCGAGATCGGCTCGCTCGCGGTCGACCTCGCCGGCCGGATCGTCGGGGAGTCCCTCGAAGAGGAGGCCCGCCGCCGTGGCACGGTCGAGCGGTTCCTCGACGAGATCGGTGACAGTCCTGCCGGCACCGCAGGGCGGCGTTGATGGACACCATCAACCGGGAGTCCTACGGGGCCGCTGCCGACAAGCTCGCCGCATTCGCGGCGAGCGCTGACGTTCAGCGGATCAGCGCGACCGCCGAGGAGATCCTCGCGGTCGCCGGTCTGCTCGGGCGTGAGCGGCGGCTGCGCCGGGCCCTGGCGGACCCGGGTCGCTCCGGCGAGGACCACGCCGCACTCCTTCGCTCCGTCCTGACGGGCAAGGTGAGCGACGAGGCCCTCGACATCCTCGCGGCTCTGGTCACGGGCCGCTGGTCCGGGCCCGGTGCGCTCCTGGACGGCGTCGAGCTGCTCGGGGTCACCGCGCTGCTCTCCGGCGCCGACCGCGCCGGCGACCTCGCCGACGTCGAGGACGAGCTCTTCCGGTTCGGCCAGGTCGTCTCCGGCGACTCCCGCCTCGCCGCGGCGCTCGCCGACTCCACGTCGCCGCTGGCGGCACGGGTCCAGCTCATCCAGGACCTGCTCGGCACCAAGGCCAAGCCGGCGACGGCGCGGCTGGCGGAGCTGGCGGCCGCCGGGTTCGGCGGCCGGGGCTTCGAGAGCTCGCTCACCCGGCTGATCGAGCTGGCCGCGAAGCAGCGCGACCACTCGGTGGCCTATGTGACGACCGCGGTCCCGCTGACCGAGGCCGACGAGCAGCGCCTGGCCGACCGGCTCGCCCAGGTGTATGGCCGGCAGGTCGCCCTGAAGATCGACGTCGATCCGCGCATCCTCGGTGGCGTGCGGGTCAAGGTCGGTTCGGACCTGTATGACGGCACGGTGTCGCGTCGGCTCGCCGAGGCGAAGACGGCACTCGCCAACTAAATCCCCGAAGCTTGATTCACTTCCAGATAGAAGGTTGAGGAATGGCCGAGCTGACCATCTCCTCGGACGACATTCGGGGCGCACTCGAGCGCTACGTGTCGTCCGTTGATTCACGGATCTCCCGCGAGGAGGTCGGCGTCGTCTCGTACGCCGGCGACGGTATCGCCCAGGTCGAGGGTCTCCCCTCGACGATGGCCAACGAGCTGCTCGAGTTCGAGGACGGCACGCTCGGCGTCTCGCTCAACCTTGACGTCCGCGAGATCGGTGTCGTCGTCCTGGGCGACTTCGAGGGCATCGAGGAAGGTCAGCAGGTCAAGCGGACCGGCCGCGTGCTCTCGGTCCCGGTCGGCGACGCCTTCCTGGGCCGCGTGGTCAACCCGCTCGGCGAGCCGATCGACGACCGTGGCGAGATCGCCAACGAGGGCTTCCGTGAGCTTGAGCTCCAGGCGCCCAACGTCATGGCCCGCCAGCCCGTCAAGGAGCCCCTGCAGACCGGCATCAAGGCGATCGACGCCATGACCGCCATCGGCCGGGGCCAGCGCCAGCTGATCATCGGTGACCGTAAGACGGGCAAGACCACGGTCGCGCTCGACACGATCATCAACCAGCGCGACAACTGGAAGTCCGGCGACCCGAAGAAGCAGGTCCGCTGCATCTACGTCGCCATCGGCCAGAAGGCCTCGACGATCGCCGCGACCCAGGGCATCCTCGAGGAGCAGGGCGCGATGGAGTACACCACCATCGTCGCCTCCCCGGCGTCCGACCCGGCCGGCTTCAAGTACCTGGCCCCCTACGCCGGCTCGGCCATCGGCCAGCACTGGATGTATGGCGGCAAGCACGTCCTGATCGTCTTCGACGACCTGACGAAGCAGGCCGAGGCCTACCGCGCCGTGTCGCTGCTGCTGCGCCGCCCGCCGGGCCGCGAGGCCTACCCGGGTGACGTCTTCTACTTGCACTCCCGGCTGCTGGAGCGCTGCGCGAAGCTGTCCGAGGAGCTCGGCGGCGGCTCGATGACCGGTCTGCCGATCATCGAGACCAAGGCCAACGACATCTCGGCCTACATCCCGACCAACGTCATCTCGATCACCGACGGTCAGGTCTTCCTCGAGTCCGACCTGTTCAACCAGGGTGTGCGTCCCGCCATCAACGTCGGCACCTCGGTGTCCCGCGTCGGCGGCTCCGCCCAGGTCAAGGGCATGAAGGACGTCGCCGGCCGCCTGCGGCTGGACCTCGCGCAGTATCGCGAGCTGGAGGCCTTCTCGGCGTTCGCGTCCGACCTGGACAAGGCGTCGCGGGCCCAGCTGGACAAGGGCGCCCGCCTGGTCGAGCTGCTCAAGCAGCCGCAGTTCTCCCCGTTCGCGGTCGAGGACCAGATCGTCTCGGTGTGGGCCGGCACCACCGGCCAGCTCGACGACGTGCCGGTCAGCGAGATCCGCCGCTTCGAGAGCGAGTTCCTGCAGTACCTGCGCAGCAACCGCAAGGAGCTCATCGCCGGCATCGCCGAGTCGAAGAAGCTGCCGCAGGACGCGATCGACGGTCTGACCGAGGCGATCAAGCACTTCAAGCAGAGCTTCACGGCCAAGGGCGCGGACGCGCCGGTCAACGAGGCCCCGGCCAAGGCGCTGCAGGGTGAGCAGGCTCGCGAGACCGTCACCCGCCAGGTCCGGAAGTCGGGCTGAGCCATGGCCGGTCAGGTACAGGCACTGCGCCGGAGGATCCGCACGGTCAAGTCGACCAAGAAGATCACCAAGGCGCAGGAGCTCGTCGCCACGAGCCGCATCGGTAAGGCGCAGGAGCGGGTCGCCGCATCGCGCCCCTACGCCGAGGCGATCACGGGCGTGCTGACGGCACTGGCGACCAACACCAACGTCGACCACCCGCTGCTGGTGCCCCGCAACCCGGTCCGCCGGGCCGGGGTCCTGCTGGTCACCAGCGACCGCGGACTCTGCGGCGGCTACAACGCCAACGCGATCCGCCAGACCGAGCAGCTCATCGCGCGTCTGCGCGCCGACGGCAAGCAGGTCGCGCTCTACGTCTCCGGGCGCAAGGGCGTGGCGTACTACCGGTTCCGCGGTCGCGAGATCGCGGGCAGCTGGACGGGCTTCTCCGAGCAGCCGCGCTTCGAGAACGCGCGGGAGATCGGCGAGACCCTGATCCAGGCGTTCGTCAACGGCGCGGACGACACGGCGGACGGCCCCGGCCCCGACGGCATCTACGGTGTCGACGAGCTGTACATGGTCCACACCGAGTTCCGCTCGCTCATGACGCAGACCCCCATCGCGCGCATCGTCGCTCCGATGGAGGTCGAGGAGCAGCAGGTCGCAGGGCCGCTGCCGGCGTACGAGTTCGAGCCGGAGGCCGAGGAGCTGCTCGAGGCGCTCCTGCCGAAGTACATCAACACGCGGATCTTCGCGGCGTTGCTGGACTCGGCGGCGAGTGAGTCGGCGGCCCGCCGGCGCGCCATGAAGAGCGCCTCAGACAACGCCGACGACCTGCTGAAGCGGTACACGCGCGAGATGAACTCCGCGCGGCAGGCGGCGATCACCCAGGAGATCAGTGAGATCGTCGGCGGCGCCAACGCGCTGGCGGCGGCGGGAAGTGATGTGTGATGACTGCACCAGCGAAGACCGCGGTCGGCCGCGTCGTCCGGGTCATCGGCCCGGTCGTCGACGCCGAGTTCCCGCGCGACGCCATGCCCGACATCTACAACGCGCTCAACGTCGAGGTGACCCTCTCCGAGGGCACCAAGAAGCTGACGCTGGAGGTCGCGCAGCACCTCGGTGACAACCTGGTGCGCGCCATCTCCATGCAGCCGACGGACGGTCTCGTCCGCGGCGCCGAGGTGAGCGACACCGGCTCCGGCATCTCGGTGCCCGTCGGTGACATCACCAAGGGCCACGTGTTCAACGCCCTCGGCGAGGTGCTCAACGCCGACGAGTCGAAGCTCGAGATCAACGAGCGCTGGGAGATCCACCGCAAGGCTCCCGCGTACGCCGAGCTCGAGCCGAAGACCGAGATGCTGGAGACCGGCATCAAGGTGCTCGACCTGCTCGCGCCGTACGTGCGCGGTGGCAAGATCGGCCTGTTCGGTGGTGCCGGCGTCGGCAAGACCGTTCTGATCCAGGAGATGATCATCCGGGTCGCCCGGAACTTCGGTGGCACCTCGGTGTTCGCCGGCGTCGGCGAGCGCACCCGTGAGGGCAACGACCTCATCCTGGAGATGGCCGAGGGCAACGTCCTGGACAAGACCGCCCTGGTCTTCGGCCAGATGGACGAGCCGCCCGGCACCCGTCTGCGGGTCGCCCTGGCCGCGCTGACCATGGCGGAGTACTTCCGTGACGTGCAGAACCAGGAGGTGCTGCTCTTCATCGACAACATCTTCCGGTTCACGCAGGCCGGCTCGGAGGTCTCGACGCTGCTCGGCCGTATGCCGAGCGCCGTCGGCTACCAGCCGACCCTGGCCGACGAGATGGGTCAGCTGCAGGAGCGCATCACCTCCGTCCGGGGCAAGGCCATCACCTCGCTCCAGGCGATCTACGTGCCCGCCGACGACTACACCGACCCGGCGCCGGCCACCACGTTCGCCCACCTGGACGCGACGACCAACCTCGAGCGGTCGATCTCGGACAAGGGCATCTACCCGGCCGTCGACCCGCTGGCGTCCTCCTCGCGCATTCTCGCGCCGGAGTACGTCGGCCTCGAGCACTACACGGTCGCCCGTGAGGTGCAGCGGATCCTGCAGAAGTACAAGGACCTGCAGGACATCATCGCCATCCTCGGTATGGACGAGCTGTCCGAAGAGGACAAGGTCACGGTCGGCCGCGCCCGGCGCATCGAGCGGTTCCTGTCGCAGAACACCTACGCGGCGGAGCAGTTCACCAACGTCCCCGGTTCGACCGTCCCGCTCAAGGAGACGATCGAGTCGTTCAAGAAGATCTCCGAGGGTGAGTACGACCACTTCCCCGAGCAGGCCTTCTTCATGTGCGGTGGGCTCGAGGACCTCGAGCGCAACGCGCACGAGCTCATGAAGTGACGAAGTGATCTGATCGGAAAGGGCGCCCCGCTGTCGCGGGGCGCCCTTTCCGCTGTTTTTCAGCAAACTCCGCATCACGATGGCGTGACGTGCGTCACGCTCTGAAGTGTTGTACACCGTCCTTCTGCCGATTCGCCGACCGCACTTCATCGGCATTTCAGGAGTCGTGCCAACGTGGTGAGGCCCACTGCTCGCCGCGTCGGATCATTGACTACACTCGGCAAAACCAATCGCGCACACGAGGAGTAACTAGCGTGGCGAGGCAGCTGCACGTCGAGCTCGTAGCCGTCGAGGAAAAAGTCTGGTCCGGTGACGCCGACATGGTCATGGCGCGCACGACGGAGGGCGAGCTCGGTGTGCTTCCCGGCCACGCGCCGCTCCTCGGCCAGCTCGCCGAGCCCGGTCAGGTGCGCATCAAGCACTCCGGTGGGCAGGAGATCGCCTTCGACGTCTCGGGCGGGTTCCTCTCCGTCACGGCGACCGGGGTGACGGTGCTCGCGGAGACCTGCACCCCCGCGTCCGCGCAAGCCGCGCACTGACCGGCGGGCGGCGTCGGTGAGGATCGTCGAGGGAATCGGCATCGGGGTCCTCATCCTGCTCGCCGCGCTGGCACTGCTCTTCCTGCGCCGCGTGGTCATCGCCCGTCAGGGCGGCACGATCGAGCTCGGGGTCCGGCTGAGCACCATGGTGCCCGGCAGGGGCTGGTCCGCGGGCCTCGCCCGGTTCGCCGGCGACGATCTGCGGTGGTATCGCATCTTCAGTTTCTGGCCGGGCCCACGCCGGGTGCTTTCCCGGCGTGGGCTCTCCGTCGACCGCCGCCGCAGCCCCGATCCGGCCGAGCTGCTCGTGCTCCCGCCCGACTGGGTGATCGTGCGGTGCGTCAGCCGCCAGTCGCCCGTCGAGATCGCGATGGCGGAGCGGGCGCTGACCGGGTTCCTGTCCTGGGTCGAGGCGGCGCCCCCGGGTGAGTCGACCCCGGAGACGCGGCCGTATCGCTACCGCACCAACTAGACGCGGTTCGCGCCCGGCACCCACTTCACGTCGCCGTCGGGGTTGGCGATCCTGCCGAGGATGAACAGCAGATCCGACAGCCGGTTGAGGTATTTCACAGCCAGCTCGTTCGTGTGCTCGGCGTCGACCTCCATGAGCGCCCACGCGCTGCGCTCCGCCCGGCGGGTCACCGTCCTGGCCACGTTGAGCAGCGCCGCGCCCGGGGTGCCACCCGGAAGGATGAACGAGTCGAGCTTCGGCAGCCGCTCGTTGAAGTCGTCGCACCAGCCCTCGAGGCGCGTCAGGTACTCCTCGGTGACCCGCAGCGGTGGGTACTCCGGGTCGTCCGTGACCGGGTTGCACAGGTCGGCGCCCACGTCGAACAGGTCGTTCTGCACGACGGTCAGCACCGTGCGCAGCTCATCGGCCAGCCCGCCCATCGCCACGGCCACCCCGATCGCCGAGTTGGCCTCGTCGACGTCTGCGTACGCGCCGATGCGCGGATGGGTCTTCGGCACCCGGGAGAAGTCGCCCAATCCGGTCGTGCCGGTGTCGCCGGTCTTCGTGTAGATGCGGGTGAGATGAATGGCCATGGCCTTCACCGTACGGAATGCCCCTACGATGACCGACGTGGACGTGATCCGTGTGATGGGCGGCGCCAGGCTCGCCGGAGACGTGTCGGTCGTCGGCGCGAAGAACTCGGCCTTGAAGCTCATGGCCGCCGCCCTGCTGGCGACCGGGCGCTCGACGCTCACCAACGTGCCCCGCATCACCGACATCGCCATCATGGCGGAGGTGCTGCGCCGGCTGGGCTGCGACGTCGAGCAGGACGAGGACCGCGTCACCATCGACGTGCCCGAGCAGCTCGGCACCGAGGCCGACTACGACCTCGTGCGCCGCCTGCGCGCCTCGATCTGCGTCCTGGGTCCGCTGCTGGCCCGCTGCGGGCACGTGCGCGTCGCGCACCCCGGCGGTGACGCCATCGGCTCCCGCGGCCTCGACATGCACGTTGAGGGCCTGCGCCGCATGGGCGCCGACATCTCCGGCGAGCACGGCTTCGTCATCGCCACCGCCCCGAAGCTGCACGGCGCCACCATCTGGCTCGACTTCCCGAGCGTCGGCGCCACCGAGAACCTGCTCATGGCGGCGGTCCTGGCCAACGGCCGCACCGAGATCGACAACGCGGCCCGCGAGCCGGAGATCGTCGACATCTGCCGCATGCTCATCGACATGGGCGCCGACATCTCCGGCGCCGGCTCCTCCCGCCTCGTCGTCGAGGGCGTCGCTTCGCTGAATCCCGTCGAGCACCGCACCGTCGGCGACCGCATCGTCGCCGGCACCTGGGCCTTCGCCGCCGCCATGACCCGCGGCGACGTCACCGTGCACGGCATCGACCCGAGCTTCCTGGAGATCGCGCTGGACAAGGTCGCCACCGCCGGCGGCCAGGTCGACACGTCCGCCGACTCGTTCCGCGTCCGCATGGCAGACCGCCCGCGCGCGGTCGACGTGGTCACCCTGCCGTTCCCGGGCTTCGCCACCGACCTGCTGCCGATGGCGGTCGGCCTCGCCTCCGTCAGTGAGGGCTCGTCCCTCGTCACGGAGAACATCTTCGACGGCCGTTTCATGTTCATCAACGAGATGTCCCGCCTCGGCGCCGACATCCGCACCGACGGCCACCACGCCGTGGTCCGCGGCGTCGAACGCCTCTCGGGCGCCCCGGTCACCGCCACCGACATCCGTGCGGGCGCCGGCCTCGCGATCGCCGGCCTCTGCGCCGACGGCGTCACCGAGATCCGCCACGTGCACCACATCGACCGCGGCTACCCGAGCTTCGAGTCTGATCTCCGCGGCCTCGGCGTCGAGGTCGAACGCGCGGTCGCACCCCCCGACCAGTTCGACTTCTAACCGACCACCCACCCGCGACCCCGGATCATTGAGACCAGTCAGTCCAGCCGGCGGTCGGTCGGTGTGACTCATGATCCGGTAAAGATTTCGTCGCCCTGGCGACCATAAGTCTTCCGGATCATGGAAAGCACGGCGGCGAGCCACCGGATGGCACGCGGATGCGTCGGAAGCTGCCGCGCGCTCTGCGCGCTGGCAGTGCGTCGCGGAGCGGCGCATTGGGGGCTCCGGGGGTGAGAATCCCCCCGGCGGGACCCGCGCGGAGCGTGGGGCAGCTAGTTACTGTGCCAGCAACAGCCGGGCGCGGTCGTACTCGTCGGCGAAGACGAGGACGCGGACCATGCCGTCGTGGCCGGTGGCGAGGGTGGCCCGGACACCGTTGCGGCGGAGGCGGTCCCGGACGTCACGGGCGAACGCCAGGTCACCGATCAGGGACACCGAGCGCAGCAGGCCGTAGTCCGGGGCGGTCCCGGGGGAGGCGAAGTGGACGCCCGGGGGGCCGACCCGTCGTTCGCCGATGCGGAGCAGCCGGATGATCAGGATCAGGGTGGCGAGTGCTCCGGCGGACGCCGCCCATCCTGCGAGGTACATGAGGGCCACGCTGACAGTCTGCCACTAGATGATCACCCTTCGGAGCCGGATAAGGTCAGCGGGTCGAGACGATGCGAAAGGGAGTCACATGGCGGGTCGACTGGCGGTCATCGGAGCGGGGCTGATGGGGTCTGGCATTGCCCAGGTCGCCGCGCAGGCCGGGTGGGAGGTGACGCTGCGGGACCTGACCGGCGAGGCGACCCGGCGCGGTGTCGACGGCATCGAGAAGTCGCTGACCAAGTTCGCGAGCAAGGGCGTGATCGCCGAGGACGACGTGCAGCAGGCCCTCGCGAGGATCACCACGACCACGGACCTGGACGCGGCGGCGGACGCGGACATCGTGGTGGAGGCGGTGTTCGAGCGGCTGGACGTCAAGCAGGAGCTGTTCGGCACGCTGGACAAGATCTGCCGGGCCGACGCCGTGCTGGCGACGAACACGTCCGCGATCCCGGTGACGCAGATCGCGACCGCGACGCAGCGCCCCGAGCAGGTCGTCGGCACGCACTTCTTCAGCCCGGTGCCGGTCATGAAGCTGTGCGAGCTGGTCCGCGGGTACAAGACCAGCGACGCGACGCTGGCCACCGCCCGGAGCTTCGCCGAGGAGATCGGCAAGACCTGCATCGTGGTCAACCGCGACGTCGCCGGGTTCGTCACCACCCGGCTCATCGCCGCGCTGGTCGTCGAGGCCGTGCAGCTGGTGGAGAGCGGCGTGGTCAGCGCCGAGGACCTGGACCTGGCCTGCAAGCTCGGTTTCGGCCACGCGATGGGGCCGCTCGCCACCACGGACCTGACCGGCGTCGACGTGCTGTACCACGCCGCGAAGAACATCCACACGGACACCGCCGACGCGAAGTTCTTCCCGCCGGAGCTGCTGGCCAGGATGGTCGTCGCCGGCGACCTGGGCCGCAAGACGGGGAAGGGCTTCTACGAGTACTCGTGAACGCCCGCCGCGACGGACGTCCCCGGCAGCGTGAAGCTGAAGCGGCTCCCGCCGCCGGGGTTGTCCTCGACGGCGATCGAGCCGCCGTGCCGGTCGATGACCCGGCGGCAGATGGCCAGGCCGAGGCCGGTGCCGCCGTACGCCTGGCCGGCGTGCGCGCGGTGGAACGACTCGAAGACGTAGGGCTTGTCGGCGTCGGGCACGCCGATGCCCCGGTCGGCGACCTCGACCCGGACCCAGCCCGCGCCGGCCGGTGACGCGCTGACGTCGACCTTCGGCATCCGGCCCGGTTGCACGTACTTGAGCGCGTTGCCGACCAGGTTGTCCAGCACGTGCCGCAGCAGCGCCGGGTCCGCCTCGACCCACGGCAGCGGGCCGACGTAGATGTCCGGCTGGGCGGCGAGGTGGTTCACCCGGTCGCCGACGACCTCCGCGACCAGCGCGGCCAGGTCCAGCGGGGCGGTCCTGAGGGCGGCGTCGCGGGCGGTGGTGTAGGCCAGCAGGTCGTCGATGAGCCGCCGCATCCGCACGACCCCGGCGCTGACCCGTTCGACGCTGGCGCCGGCCTCCCGGGCAGGACCCGAGTCCGCGAGGATCGGCTCCAGGATGTCCCGCGCCATCTCGGCGTGCGCGGCGATGACGGTCAGCGGGTTCTTCAGGTCGTGCGCGACGATCCCGGCGAAGGCCCGCAGGTCACCTTCGCGTTCCCGTTCCTGGGTGATGTCGTGGAACACGGCGATGGCGCCGCGGCGTCCGTCGACGTCGAGCGGCCGCCCGCTGACCGACAGCAGCGTGTCCTCGGGCCGGGCGGGGTTGCGGATGACCATCTCGACGCGGTCGGTCGACTCGCCGGCCAGCGCGCGCACCAGAGGCAGCTCCCCGGCGGGGAACTCGGTCACGCCGTCGGGCCGGAAGATGCCGTAGTGCGCCTGCCAGCGGTCCACGCCGCCGGCGTCGTGATCGACACCGAGCATCGCCTTGGCCGCCGGGTTGTGCACCAGGAACGTGCCCTGCTCGTCGATCACGCCGACGCCGTCGCTGATCCGGTCGAGGATGCCGTTGAGCAGCGCCACCTGCCGCCGGGCGGTGCGCTCGGCGTCGCGCAGCTCGGCGGTGGCGGCGACGACCCGGGCCTCGGCGCGGGCCCGCCCGCCGGCGAGGGCCCACAGCATGAACACGACCAGCAGGGTCAGCGTCGTGCCGCCGGCGCCGATCGCGAGCGGGGCGGTGCTGGCGGGTCCGGTCAGCCCGGCGAGCCGGTCGGCGTCGGCGGCGGTGGTGAGCCGCCACTGCCGGTTCGCGATCGGGATCGTCACCTCCCGGCGCAGGTCCGGGTCGGCGATCCGGTGCAGCGACGCGACGCGGGTGTCCTGCCCGCCGCCGTTGCCGGCCCACAGGTCGGCGTCGACCTTGCCCTGGGTGGCGTGCTCCAGGACCCCGCCGACGAAGCTCTGGCCGCGCAGGCCGAAGACGACCCAGCCCTTGAACGTCTTCGTGCCGGCGGGCGTCGGGTTGCCGTACACGGGAGCCGCGAGCGCGAACGAGAGCTGCTGCTGCGCGACGGGCTGGGACCGGTCCCGCAGCAGCACGTAGGTGTCGGAGACGGCCGTGGTGCCGGAGCGGCGGGCCTCGTTGAGCGCGGCGGTCGGCTCGGCGGACTGGGACAGGTCGGTGCCGGCCGTCGTGCCGGGCGCGCCGTCCAGCGGCCGGGAGAAGATCACGAAGAGGTGCTCCCGCCCGCTGCCCTTCGCGGTCAGGTCGAGGCCGGTGACGCCGCGGTCGCGCCAGTACCGTTCGACGTCGCCGAGCTGCGCGTCCTGCGCCGGCACGACGAACACCATCGAGGTGGCACCGGGCAGGCGGGCGTCGCGCAACGGTGCGGTGGTCGTGGCGAAGTCGTCGAAGGTCAGCGACTCGTGCGCCCCGATGGCCGCGGCGATGGTGCGCAGCGTGTCGAGGTACCGGTGGATCTCGGTGCGCACGGCCGCCTCGGCGAGCGACGTGTCGCGGTCCATGACGGCGTTGGCGCGGGCCAGCTGGTTGCGGCGCAGCGAGTCGGCGGCGTGCCAGGACGCGGCCAGCCCGAGGGCGAGGACGGCCAGGATCGCCAGGATGCCGGCCGTGCCGGCATGCCCGACCGTTCTGGCCAGCCGACCCATCACCATGACCTGATCGGCGGCCGCCGGGCGACCCTGAGAGGAACTACCCCCGGTCGGTCCAGCGGAAGGTGAAGATGCACAGCACCAGCCCGATGACGACCCAGGCGCCGAGGGCGATCGCGACGTGCCCGAGCGCCCAGGACCCGCCGACCTCCCGCGCCGCGAACGAGTCCGGCAGGAACACCGAGCGCATGCCCTGCGTCATCCATTTCAGCGGGAACAGCGACGCGATGCTGCGCATCCAGTCGGGGATGCTCGTGTACTGGAAGAAGACGCCGGAGATGAACTGCAGCACCAGCGCCACGGGGGTCACGACCGCCGGCGCGCCGCGCCCGGTGCGGGCGAGCGAGGAGAACGCGATCCCGCACAGCGTGCAGGCGCTGATCCCGAGCCCCGCCACCCAGGCGAACGTCGCCCATTTCTGCGCGGTCGAGGGCAGCGGCAGGTCGTAGAAGGCCGCCGCGGTCACCAGCAGCACCAGGGTCTCCGCCGCGCCGATCGCCAGGACCATGACGACCTTGCCGATGAAGTACGCGGTCCGCGGCATCGGCGTGCCCCGCAGCCGCTTCAGGATGCCCTTCTCGCGCTCCATCGGGATCTGGATCGCCAGGGACTGGAAGCCCGTGGTCAGCAGCCCGGCGGCGATCATGCCCGCCGCGAAGTACTGGGTGAACGACACGCCGGGCGCGATCTCGGCGTCGAAGACCGACCCGAAGATGACGAGCAGCAGCAGCGGGAAGAACAGCGTGAAGATCACCGACTCCCGGCTGCGCAGGAACTGCCTGATCTCCAGCCCGCCGCGGGCGAGGCCGAGCCGCAACGTGGTCATTCGCCGGCGCCGATCATCCGCAGGTACACGTCCTCGAGGCTGGGTCTGGTGACGGTCAGGCCGGGCACCTCGCCGCCGAACCGCGCGGCGAGCCGGGCCACGACCTCGGTCGGGGTGTCGGTCTGCTCCTGGCGCGGCCCGTCGGGCTCGTCCCAGGCGACGGTCGCCGCCGAGGTGCCGCGGTTGCCGAGCCGCGCGGGGGTGTCCACGGCGATGAGCTTGCCGCCGACGAGCACGCCCACCCGGTCGGCGAGGGTCTCGGCCTCGTCCAGGTAGTGGGTGGTGAGCAGGATCGTGGTGCCGGCCGCGGCGAGCGCCCGGATCAGGCCCCAGAACTCGCGGCGCGCCTCCGGGTCGAAGCCGGTCGTCGGCTCGTCGAGGAACAGCAGCTCGGGCCGGCCGATGATGCCGAGCGCCACGTCGAGGCGGCGCTTCTGCCCGCCGGACAGGATCCGGGTCCGGGCGCCGCGCTTGTCCGCGAGCCCGACCCGCTCGATGACGGCGTCCGGGTCGTCGGCGTTGCGGTAGTACAGCGCGAAATGATGCACGACCTCGCGCACCGTCAGGTCGTCGAACTCGCCGGTGCTCTGCAGGACGATGCCGACCCGCTGCCGCCACGCCGCGTCGCCGTGCTGCGAGTCGACGCCGAGGACGGCCGCCTCGCCGGACGTGCGCTTGCGGAACCCTTCGAGGATCTCCACCGTGGTCGTCTTGCCCGCACCGTTCGGGCCGAGGAGGGCGAACACCTCACCGCTGCGCACATCGAGGTCGACGCCATCGACGGCGACATGTCCCCGGTACCGCTTGTGGAGTCCGCGCACGGTGATCGCATCCGTCACGGCGTTCACTATAGGCACGGGTCCTCCGGTGAGGATTTTCACCGCCCTCTCCAAATTACCGTTCAGTAAGGTGCAGCTATGGCGAAGCTCCCCGAACGCGACCGCCCATGGGTCATGCGCACCTATGCCGGCCACTCATCGGCGGCCGCCTCCAACGCGTTGTTCCGGCGCAACCTCGGCAAGGGCCAGACCGGCCTCTCGGTCGCGTTCGACCTGCCCACGCAGACCGGCTACGACCCCGACGCCGAGCTCGCCCGCGGTGAGGTCGGCCGGGTCGGCGTGCCGGTCTCGCACCTCGGCGACATGCGCACGCTGTTCGACGGCATCGACCTCGGTCTCGCGAACACCTCGATGACCATCAACGCCACCGCGATGTGGCTGCTCGGCCTGTACGTGACGGTGGCGCGCGAGCAGGGTGCGCCGCTGGCCGCGCTGTCCGGCACCACGCAGAACGACATCGTGAAGGAATACCTGTCGCGGGGCACCCACATCTTCCCGCCCGGGCCGTCGCTGCGCCTGACCACCGACACGATCGCGTGGACCGTGGCGAACTGCCCGAAGTGGAACCCGGTCAACATCTGCTCGTACCACCTGCAGGAGGCCGGCGCGACGCCCGTGCAGGAGCTGGCGTTCGCGCTGTCCACCGCGATCGCCGTCCTGGACTCGGTGCGCGACTCGGGGCAGGTGGACGACTTCGCCGCCGTCGCGGCCAGGATCTCGTTCTTCGTCAACGCCTCCGTCCGCTTCGTGGAGGAGACCGCGAAGATGCGGGCGTTCGGCCTGCTCTGGGACAGGCTGCTGACCGACCGGTACGGCATCACCGACCGGTCGGCGAAACGCTTCCGCTACGGCGTGCAGGTCAACAGTCTCGGCCTCACCGAGTCGCAGCCGGAGAACAACGTCCAGCGCATCGTGCTGGAGATGCTCGGCGTCACGCTGTCCCGGGACGCCCGGGCCCGCGCCGTGCAGCTGCCGGCGTGGAACGAGGCGCTCGGCCTGCCCCGGCCGTGGGACCAGCAGTGGTCGCTGCGCATGCAGCAGGTCCTCGCCTTCGAGTCCGACCTGCTCGAATACCCCGACCTGTTCGAGGGCTCGCACGTCATGACCGCCCTCGTCGGCGACCTCGTGGCCGGCGCGACCGCCGAGCTCGACCGGGTCCTGGACATGGGCGGTGTCGTCGCCGCCGTCGAGTCCGGCTACCTCAAGAGCGCCCTGGTCGCCTCGCTCGCCGAGCGGCGCGGCCGGATGGAGCGCGGCGAGGACGTCGTGGTCGGCGTCAACCGCTTCCCCGAGACCGAGCCGTCGCCGCTGGTCGCCGCCGGCGCCGCCGCGATCGAGCAGATCGACCCCGCCGTCGAGGCCGCCGCTGTCGCGTCGCTGGCCGAGTGGCGCGCCGGTCGTACCGACGCGGACGTCGAAACGTCGCTGGCCGAGCTGCGCCAGGTCGCGGCCGGCACCGGGAACCTCATGGAGGCCACCCTCGGCTGCGTCCGCGCCGGCGTGACCACCGGCGAGTGGGCGGCCGTGCTGCGCGAGGTCTTCGGCGAGTACCGGGCACCCACCGGCCTGACCGCCGCCGTCAGCGCCGCCGCGCCCGGCACCGCGCTGGTCGCGGTCCGCGAACGGGTCCGGCGCACCGCCGAGGAGATCGGCGCCGGCCGGCTGCGGATGCTGGTCGGCAAGCCCGGCCTCGACGGGCACTCCAACGGTGCCGAGCAGATCGCCGTCCGCGCGCGCGACGCCGGCTTCGAGGTCGTGTACCAGGGCATCCGCCTCACCGCGGCGCAGATCGTCGCGGCGGCCGTCGAGGAGGACGTCGACCTCGTGGGCCTGTCGGTCCTGTCGGGTTCGCACCTGGCGGCGGTCGCGTCGGTACTGGCGGGCCTGCGCGCCGAAGGGCTCGACGACCTGCCGGTGGTGGTCGGCGGGATCATCCCGCCCGAGGACGCCGCCGTGCTGCGGGCGTCCGGGGTGGCCCGCGTCTTCACCCCGAAGGACTTCGCGATCACCGACGTCGTCGACGAGCTGGTCACCGTCGTACGGGAGGCTCACAAGCTGCCCGTCTGAGCGGCGTGCAACCGTTCCCCGGTCCGCTCCGTCGTAGCGCGGAGAGTGGGGGAGGCCGATGGCTCATGACGACGGGTTCCGCGACTTCGTGGCCGCGCGGATGGACCGCTGGCGCCGCACCGCGTTTCTGCTCTGCCGCGACTGGCACGCCGCCGACGACCTGGTCTCGATCATGGTCGGCAAGCTGTACTGGCACTGGGCCAAGGCGCGCGGTGCTCGTGCTGCGCTTCTATCTCAACCATTCCGTCGAGGAGACCGCCGAGCTGCTCGGCATCTCCACCGGCACCGTCAAGAGCCGGTCCGCGCGCGCCCTGGAGGCGCTGCGCCAGCTCGCCGCGTCGGGGGACCAGCGATGACCCGGCGGCCGAACGATCTCTCCGCATCGAGGGGCCCCGATGACGCAGCAACTGTTCGACGACTTGATCGGCACGCCGCCGCCGTCCCGCGCCGACGTGGACGCGATCGTCCGCCGCAAGACGGGCCAGCGGCGGCTGCTGCGCGCCGGCGTGAACGGCCTCGCCGCGCTGGCGGAGTTCGCCGCCTTCTCGCCGCTGCTCCTGCTGCCACGCGAGGACCGCGCCAACCGGGTGGGCGTGCCGCCCGCCTCCTCTTTCAGGGCTCCGGAAGTCAGCGTCGGGCCGTCCGGCGGGGAGTACGTGCGGCCGGACCCGGACCACTTCATCGACGACGCGATGCGCAACTGGCTGCGACCGGAAGGGGCGCGCTGGGCGGGACCACCGCCGCACATCGAACTGCCCGCCGACGGGGGCACCGTCACCCAGACCCGGGCCGGCATCGTCGTCGGCGGGCGCGCGGGCACCCTGGTGGTCACGGTCTGGCCGCGCGGCATGGACGCCACGTCGGGGTGTCAGGGCCTCGAACGCTGCACGGACCTGTCGGCCGGCCCGCAGAAGAGCTGCACGCAGGCCGAACCCACCATGAGGCTCGCGTGCGAGCGGCTGGTCGAGGTCATGCCGTCCTGCGGCCGGGTCGACGACGCGGTCCGCCCGGCGCTGGGCCTGACCGTCCCGGTTGGGACCTGCGGTGCGCGCAGCGGGGCGGCCGGGCCGTGTCGATCCTGGTCACGAACCAGACCGGAGGACCCGCCGACCCGCTGCCGCAACCGGAGCTGCCGACACCGCCGGAGTCCGTGCTCCCGATCGTCACCGCCCTGCTGTCCGGCGTGCAGTGGTGAACCGCCGCGGTCAGGTGGGCCGGTAGCCCTGCGACTGCGCCCACCTGGCCGCGGCCTTCTCCTCCTTGCGCCGCTTCCGGCGCCGCATCATCCACCAGAACGCCACGAACAGCAGCACGACGAAGCCCAGCACCAGCACCGGCAGGATGATCGCGACCAGCGACATCGCGACGCTCGCGACGTCCTCGATGACGCTCGCCACCGGCGCGCCGAAGCCCGCCGTGCTGGCGTTGATCACCGGTCTGGACGCGGCCTTCATCCCGTGCACGCCGAGCGATATCGCCCCGCCCACCACGATCGGCACCCATTGGTTGCTGCTGAAGAACGAGCCCGGATCGGTCACCGTCACCGTCTCGGAGCTCGACGCCGCACCGAACGCGAGCCCGCCCGCCGTCGGCCGCACGAACGTCTGGATCACGTCGTTGACATGGTCGACCACCGGCACCTTGTCGGCGACGAACTCGATCGCCAGCAGCACCGCGACGATCGCGAGCGTCCACCCGTTCTCCATCCACGACCAGTTGCCCGGCAGCGTGATGAGATCGGTGTACCTCGCCAGCACGCCGATGGCGAGCAACGGGATGTAGGCGTTGAGCCCGGCCGACGTGGCCAGGCCGAGGCCCGTCAATGACTCCAACACGCCCCAAGCATGACATCGACACGCCACTTCGGCGCTGTGGTCACCGCCGGGCTAGGCTGTCGCGCGTGCGTCTCGTCATCGCCAAGTGCTCGGTCGACTACATCGGCCGGCTCACGGCCCACCTGCCGCCCGCCATCCGCCTCATCATGGTCAAGTCCGACGGGTCGGTGCTCGTGCACTCCGACACCGGCGGATACAAGCCGCTGATGTGGATGACCCCGCCCTGCCGCCTCGAGGAGTCCCCGGGTCTCTGGCGCGTGGTCAACAAGGGCGGTGAGGAGCTGCAGATCACCGTCGAGGAGATCCTGCACGACGGCGCCCACCAGCTCGGCATCGACCCAGGCCTGGTCAAGGACGGTGTCGAGGCCCACCTGCAGGTCCTGCTCGCGACCCACCCGCACACCCTGGGCGAGGGCTTCACGCTCGTGCGCCGCGAGTACATGACCGCCATCGGCCCGGTCGACCTGCTCTGCAAGGACGCCCAGGGCGCCTCCGTCGCCGTCGAGATCAAGCGCCGCGGCGAGATCGACGGCGTCGAGCAGCTCACCCGCTACCTGGAGCTCCTCGGCCGCGACCCGCTGCTCGCCCCGGTCCGCGGCATCTTCGCCGCCCAGGAGATCAAGCCCCAGGCAAGAGTCCTCGCCGAGGACAGGGGCATCCGCTGCGTGGTCCTCGACTACGACACCCTCCGCGGCATGACCAAGGACGAACTCACGTTGTTCTAACAGTTACCCGCTGTGTCGCCTTCGGCGATTGGCTCGCTGCCCCACGCTCCGCGCGGGTCCCGCCGGGGGGATTCTCACCCCCGGACCCTCCAATGCGCCGCTCCGCGACGCACTGCCAGCGCGCAAGGCGCGCGGCAGCTTCCTACGCATCCGCGTGCCATCCCCGGTGGCTCGCCGCCGCGCTTTCCATGATCCGGAAGACTTATGGTCGCCAGAGCGACGAAATCTCTACCGGATCACGGGCAATCCCGTTCGGTCGCCGAATGGCTGGTTGCTTCTCATGATCCGGAAGGCATTTTGCTGCTCTGGCGACAGCAACTCTTCCGGATCATGGGTTAGGCCGACCCGCCGTCGGATGGCCGTGGTGGTCTCGGCTGTGGGTGACATTTCGGATTTGTCGGGCATGAGCCCCAGCCGCGCGGGCCGCCTGGGGTGGACCGCGTGGCTGGGGTTGTGGGGCGGGTTACTTGGAGCGGCCGTGGACGAGTTTGATGATCTTCAGGACCTGGGCCATGGACTTCGGGGTGCGGTCGAAGGTCATGGTGGGCAGCAGGGTCGGGGCGCGGCGCTTCACGATGGCCTTGGCCTTGGTGAACTCGCGCAGGCCGTCCTCGCCGTGGATGCGCCCGAAGCCCGACCCGCCCACACCGCCGAACGGCAGCGACGGCATGCCGGCGAAGGTCAGGGCCGAGTTGACCGAGGTCATGCCTGAGCGGACGCGGCGGGCCAGTTCCAGGCCGCGGGACTTGGAGAAGATGGCGCCGCCCAGGCCGTAGCCGGTGCCGTTGGCCAGGGTGACGGCCTCGTCGGCGTCCTTGACCCGGGCGACGGTGAGCGTCGGCCCGAACGTCTCCTCCTGCACGGCGGCGGCGTCCTCCGGCACGTCGACGAGGATCGTGGGGCTGACGAAGGGCGGCCGGACCGCCTCGGCGCCGCCCAGCACCGCGCGGCCGCCGCGGGTCAGCGCGTCCTCGATGTGCCGGCGGATGATGTCGATCTGCGAGGGCATGGTGATGGGGCCGATGTCGGCGGTGCCCTCCTCGCCGACGGTGAGCTTCGCCGCGCGGGCCACCACGCGGCCGAGGAACTCGTCGTAGACGCGGTCCGCCACGTACACCCGCTCGATGCCGACGCAGGTCTGACCGGCGTTGGTCAGGCCGCCCCAGACGCAGGCGTCGGCGGCGGCGTCGAGGTCCGCGTCGGCGGCGACGATCATGGCGTCCTTGCCGCCGCACTCGAGCAGGACCGGGGTGAGGGACTCGGCGGCGGCGGCCATGACCTTCTTGCCGGTCGCGGTCGAGCCGGTGAAGGCGATCTTGTCGACCCCGGAGCGGCACAGCGCCCCGCCGACGTCGCCCATGCCGTGCACGATCTGCAGGACCGGGTGCTCGGGCACCACCTCGGCGAAACGGTCGACCAGCCACTGGCCGACCGCGGGGGTGTACTCGCTCGGCTTGAACACCACGGCGTTGCCGGCCGCGAGGGCGTACGCGATGGAACCCATCGGTGTGAGCACCGGGTAGTTCCAGGGTCCGATGACGCCGATCACGCCGAACGGGAGGTATTCCAGGTAGGAGCTGTGCTCGGTGAGCAGGATCGACGAGCCGACCCGGCGCCGGCCGAGGACCTTCCGGGCGTGGTGCGCGGCCCAGGCGACGTGGTCGATCGCGCCGATCGCCTCGACGAGCGCGTCCGCGGTGGGCTTGCCGCCCTCGCGGTGCATCAGCTCGGCGAGCTCCTCCAGGCGGTTGGTCAGCACGCTGCGGAAGGCGAGCAGCCGCTTGCGGCGGCCGGCGAAACCGAGTCCTGCCCACCAACCGGCCGCGTCCCGGGCCCGGCGGACCGTGTCGGTGACATGATCGGGGGAGGCCACGGGGAAGCGGCCGACCTCCTCGCCGCTGGCGGGGCTGGTCGAGATCAGCGAGCCCTCGTCGATGGCGGGGACGCCGGGAGTTCGCGTGGCGGTCATGGCGCGAGTGTAAACCTGGAAATTACTCACGAGTAGCCCCGAATCCATGTCGAGAGCGCCGGCGCCGCGACGACCATCGGGCAGCTGCCACAAGGAGGAGTCATGAAGGTCGAAACGCTCAAGGTGCCCGGGGCCACCCTGCGCTACGAGGTCCGCGGCAACGGCCCGGTCCTGCTGCTGATCTGCGGCGGCGTGTACGACGCGGAGGGCTTCGCCGGCCTCGCCGAGGCGCTCGCGGAGGACCGTACCGTCGTCACCTACGACCGGCGGGGCAACTCCCGCAGCCCGCTGGACGGGCCGCCCGCGGTGCAGTCGGTCGAGGAGCACGCCGACGACGCGTACCGGCTGCTCGCCGCCGCCGGCGTCACCGAGGACGAGCCGGCCGACGTGTTCGGCAACAGCTCGGGCGCCGAGATCGCCCTGGAGCTCGCCGCCCGGCACCCCGAGCTGGTCCGCACGGCGGTGGCGCACGAGCCTCCCGCGTTCGAGCTGCTCGCCGACGCCACCCGCTGGCGCGACCTGATGCGCGAGGTGGAGGCGACGTTCCACCGCGACGGCTGGGGCGCGGCGATGGGTGTCTTCGGCGCGGGCCTGGGGATGGCGCAGGAGGAGGCCGCGCCGCAGGCGGAGGAGTTCATGGCGCGGATGCAGGGCAACCTGCCGTTCTTCATCGGCTACGAGGTCCCGGCCTTCGGCGTCTGGGTGCCCGACCTCGACTCGCTGCGCGCCGGACCGACCCGGGTCGTGCCGGCGGTCGGCGCGGCCAGCGCCGGTGAGCCGCCGCATCGCGTCGGCGTGGAGCTCGCGGACCGGCTCGGGGTCGAGGTCGTGCGGTTCCCCGGCGGGCACGGCGGCCACGGCGACCCCGCCGCCTTCGCCCCCCGCCTGCGCGAGGTCCTCGGCTAGGGGGCGTGCTCCTTGAGGATCCGCTCGGCGACGGTCATCGGGTCGGCGAGCCGTCCCTCGGCGTGCGCGTCGATCCACCGCTGCTGGCCCGGGAAGTAGCTGCCCGAGGCGGCGGCGCGGCGGATGTTGCCCTGCATGCCGGTGTCCATCTGCCCGGGGTCGACGCTGGCGACGGTGATCCGCTCGTCGTCGGCGACCTGCGAGGCGACCGCCTCGAAGAACGTCTCGCCGCCGGCCTTCGTGGTGCAGTACAGCGACCAGCCGTCGATGATCCGGTGCGCGGCGCCGGAGGAGATGAAGAGCAGCCGCAGCCGCGCGTCGCGGGGTGCCGCGCGCAGGAAGCTGTTGGTCAGCACCACCGGCGCGGTCAGGTTGACGGCGATCGCGTGCGTGATCGCCTCGGTGCTGAGCTTGCCGACGGCGCCGATCGGCTCGACGACGGCGGCGTTGTGCAGCAGCACCGCCTCGTCCGCGTCGCGCAGGAAGCCGCGCAGCGTGTCGTGGTCGGGCAGCCAGTGCGCGTCGGCGACGTCGGTCGAGAAGAGCGTGATGTCACCGGGCCGGTCGTCGCGACCCTGGTGCTGCTCGGGACTGAAATGCCGGCCGACCGCCAGGATCCGGTCACCGCGCGCGTTGCACACATCGAAGAGGGCGGCGCCCAGGCCGCGGGACACTCCAGTGATCACGACGGCACGCATGCGGTCACTCTATTCCTGTCCGGCCGCGCGCCGACAGGCTCTCCGGTCCCGATGCTGTGACGGCTTTCCGCTTGCACCGCACGGTCACCCGGTGTGATTTCGGCGGCAGGTGTACGACCGGCGCGAAGCCCCTCAGTCGCGTGCCTTCGGTGCCGGCGGGCCCTTGGGAGCACCGGGGCAACTGGAGCCGAGGTTGTCGGCGACCGCGCCGAGCGCGTCGGCGAGCGCCCGCGTCTGGGCCTCGTCGAGGTGGTCGAAGATGAGCCGCCGCACGTCGGCGAGATGGGCGGGGGCGACCTCCTCGGCGAAGCGGCGGCCCGCCACGGTGACCCTGGCGATGCTGACCCGCCCGTCGCACGCGTCGCCGGTGACCTCGACGTAGCCGAGGTCGACGAGCTTGCGCATGCGGTGGCTGAGCCGGCTCTGCGACATGTTCATCTGCGCCGCGAGCTCCGACAGGCGCAGCCCCTCGTTCTCGCCGCTCAGCGCCGCGAGCAGCCCGTACTCCACGTGCACCAGGCCGTGCGGGCGGAACGTGCGCTCCAGCTCCGGGAACCCGACGAGCACGACGGCCAGCAGCGACATCCAAGCGCGCCGCTCGGTGTCGTCCAGCCATCGTGTCTCGTCGTTCATGCAGTCCATGGTGCCTTCCGCGGTGCCCTTTTGTCAGAACCGGCCGATCGCGATGACCAGCGCGATCGCGCCGAGCACCAGGTTGACCGGGATCACGCCGTACTCCTTGGCGCGCACGTGGTCGACGACCGCGAGCAGCATGATGACGAGCAGGCCGACGGCGGCGACCGGGGTCAGCACGGGCGCGATGCCGGTCGCCCACGGCAGGATCAGGCCGAGGCCGCCGAGCAGCTCCATGACGCCGATGAACTTGATGGTCCCGGCGCCGTACCGCTGGGTCCACGTCATGTTCGCGGGCAGCTTCTCCTTCGGCTGGGTCGCCTTCATCAGCCCGGCGGCGATGAAGGCGGCGCCGAGCAGGCCCTGCAGGACCCACAGCACGATGTTCATGGTCGTCGTCTCCCTAGGTGTTTGAATCTTCAAGTAGATGATGCGGCGCTGGTACTTGAAGCGTCAAGCACTGAGTTCTTGCATCCCCGGCGGGTGAGTGGGGTTCACCTCCGGGCGGCCCACGGTGGGCCGCATGAGTGCGACAACGCCAACGGGACGCCAATCCAGCTGGGTCACCGGCTTCGCCGTCTTCGGCGGCAGCATGATGGTCGTCATCGGCATCTTCCAGATCGTCGTCGGCCTGACGGCGATCTTCGAACGCACCTTCTACGTGCTCACCGACAACTACCTCTTCGGCTTCGGCGTCCAGACCTGGGGCTGGATCCACCTGGCGCTCGGCGTGGTGGTCGCCGCCGGCGGCGTCGGAGTGCTCGCGGGCCAGGTATGGGCCCGGGTCCTCGGCATCGTCCTCGCCGCGATCAGCGCGGTCGCCAACTTCCTGTTCCTGCCGTACTACCCGCTGTGGTCGATGCTCATCATCGCGGCCGACATCGCAGTCATCTGGGCCCTCACGAAATACGACCGGAACATGTGGGCCGACACCATGTGACGGGCAAATCGGGGGTGCCACGATGCGGTGATGCACGTCACCACCCGTGGCCCGCTCGACGGCCCCCCGGTCCTGCTCATCCACGGCAACTGCTCGTCGTCCGGGTTCTGGGAGCCCCTGCTGCGTCACCTGCCGCAGGACTGGCGGATCGTCGCGCCGGACCTGCGGGGGTACGGCGCCAGCCCCACCCTCCCCGTCGACGCCACCCGCGGCGTCCGCGACTTCGCCGACGACCTCGTGCCGCTGCTGCTCGGGTTCGACCGGCCGCCGGTCGTCGTCGGCCACTCGCTGGGCGGCGGGGTCGCGCTGCAGCTGCTGCTGGACCACCCCGCGTCGATCGCCGCGCTGGTACTGGAGGCGCCCGTCTCCCCGTATGGCTTCGGCGGTACCCGCGACCTCGCCGGCACCGCGACCACGCCGGACTTCGCCGGTACCGGCGGAGGATCGGCCAATCCGGACTTCGTGCGGCTCCTGGCGGCCGCCGACCGCGGCACCGACGAGCAGGCCTCCCCGCGCAACGTGATGCGCGCCTTCTACGTCGCCGACCCGTCGTCCCTCGGCGACGACGAGGAACTGCTCCTGGACACCATGCTCAGCACCGCCGTCGGCACCTCGAACTACCCGGGCACCGGCTCCACCAGCGACAACTGGCCCGGCGTCGGACCCGGCGAACTCGGCGTGCTCAACACCCTGTCACCGCGCTGGCTCAACCTCGCAGGCATCGTCGACCTGCCGGTCAAGCCCCCGATCACCTGGATCCGCGGCGACCAGGACGCGATCGTGTCCGACGCCTCGTTCTTCGACCTCGCGCAGCTCGGCAAGCTCGGCCTCGTCCCCGGCTGGCCCGGCGAGGAGGCCTGCCCGCCGCAGCCGATGATCGGGCAGACCAGGGCCGTGCTGAGCGCGTACGGGCCGTACACCGAAATCGTCTACGAAGGCTGCGGCCACTCCCCGCACGTGGAACGGGCGGCCGACTTCGCCGCGGCGCTCGCCTCGGTCGTGGCCTCCGTGTAGCGCTGGCGCCGGTGGTCGCCGCCGCCTAGCCTGATCATCGTGAATGTGACGGACAGCTCCGGGCTCGTGGCCTTCATCTCCGGCGCCGCGGTGCTGATCGGCATCCTCGGCGTCGTGATCCCCATGCTCCCCGGCCTGCTGCTGTGCTGGGCCGGGGTCATGGTGTGGGCCGTCTTCGGCGGTCACGGCGCCATCGGCTGGACCGTCGCGGCCGCGGCCACCGTCGTGCTCGGCCTCGGCTTCGCCGGGAAGTACCTCGTCCCCGGCCGCAACCTCAAGCGCGCCGGCGTGCCCAACCTGACCCTGTTCCTCGGCGGCGTCCTGGGCATCATCGGCTTCTTCCTGATCCCGGTCGTCGGCCTCGTGATCGGCTTCGTCCTCGGCGTCTTCATCGTCGAGCGCATCCGCCAGAAGGACAACGGCCTCGCCTGGCAGTCGACCAAGCACGCCCTCAAGGCCGCCGGCGTCTCGATGCTGATCGAGCTCGCCACCGCCTTCATCATCGCCGGGATCTGGGTCGGCGGGCTGCTCGCCGCCTGACAGTTTTTGTCGGTGGGTCGGCTTAAGGCGTGTTTGGTCAGTGGGGTCGGAGCGAGGCGAGGTCCCGGCGTGGTTCCAGGCGGCGCCTGGGCCCGCCGCAGCCCGGCATCCACTGACCGAACACGCCTTAACATGTCGGCATGGAAATCGGGCAGCACATCGATGCGCTGGAGCGTGCCGGGCTCGACTTCGTCGACGCGGCGGAGAAGGCGGGCCTCGACGCCCCCGTGCCGACCTGCCCCGACTGGACGGTCCGCGACCTGGTCCAGCACGTGGGCTATGTCCACCGCTGGGCGACGGCCTATGTCCGCGACGCGCGTCCCGCCGTCCTCACCGACGACGAGGAGGAGCACGCCGTCGGCCCCATGCCCGCCGACCCCGACCTCGTCGCGTGGTTCCAGGCCGGCCACCTCGCCCTCGTCGACCAGCTCCGCGCCGCCCCCACCGACCTGACCTGCTGGCACTTCCTCCCCGCCGACTCACCCCTGGCCTTCTGGGCCCGCCGCCAGGCCCACGAGACGATCATCCACCGCGCCGACCTCCGCGCCGCCGTGGGCCAGCCCGACGGCGTCGACCGCGACCTCGGCGTCGACGGCATCGACGAGCTGCTCATGGCCTTCTATGCCAGCCGCGGCCGCCGGCTGCGCACCGACCAGCCCGCCGTCCTCGCCGTCGAGGCCGCCGACGCACCCCACTCCTGGACCGTCCGCATGGGCCCCACCGGCTCCGAGATCTCCCGCGGCGCCCCCGCCACCGCCGACTGCACCCTGCGGGGCCCCGCCAGCGACCTGTATCTGGCCCTGTGGAATCGACGCACCACCACCGACCTCCACGTCCACGGCGACGCGTCCGTCCTGTCCCTCTGGCGCGAGCAGGCCACCATCCGCTGGACCTGAGCCTCCGCCCGCCGCCGCGGCGAGGAGAGCCAGATATCCCACAGGGCGTGAGGAGGGGTCGGCGTGGGAGACTCGCCAGTAACCTGAGCGGTCGTTAGGGAGGTCGTGCGATGGCGCGCGAGTTTGGTTCCGTGGGTGTGGTCGGGCTGGGCACCATGGGCGCCGGCATCGTCGAGGTCTTCGCGCGCAGCGGGCTGGCGGTGACCGCGGTCGAGATCAGCGACGTCGCGCTGCACCGGGGCGAGACGACGATGCGCGGGTCGCTGGACAGGGCCGTCGCGAAGGGCAAGCTCTCCGCGGACGACCGGGACGCGCTGCTGGGCCGGGTGACGTTCGCCGTCGGGCTGGACGCGCTGCACGAGGTGGACCTGGTGATCGAGGCGGTGCCCGAGCACCTGGACCTCAAGCAGCGGATCTTCGCCGAGCTCGACCGGGTCTGCAAGCCCGAGGCGATCCTCGCGACCAACACGTCCAGCCTGTCGGTCACCGAGATCTCGGTGGCGACCGGCCGGCCGAACCAGGTCATCGGCATGCACTTCTTCAACCCCGCCCCGATCATGAAGCTGGTCGAGGTGGTCCGGACGGTCGTCACCTCGCAGGACGTGGTGGCGGACATCGAGGCGCTGTGCGAGCGCCTCGGCAAGGTGGACGTGACGATCACGGACCGGGCCGGCTTCATCGCCAACGCGCTGCTGTTCGGGTATCTCAACCAGGCCGTGTCCATGGTCGAGGCGAAATACGCGACCCGCGAGGACATCGACGCCGCCATGAAGCTCGGCTGCGGGCTGCCGATGGGGCCGCTCGCGCTGATGGACCTGATCGGGCTCGACACGGCGTACGAGATCCTCGACACGATGTATCGGCGCGGCGGCCGCGACCGCAGGCACGCCCCGGTGCCGCTGATCAAGCAGATGGTGACCGCAGGGCTGCTCGGGCGGAAGTCGGGCCGGGGATTCTATTCGTACGAGAAGCCGGGCTCGCCGGTCGTCGTGCCCGACGAGCTCACGCCGTCGAAGGACGCCGACGCCGGCCAGGCCGCGCAGAGCGTCGCGAAGGTCGGCGTGGTCGGCTCCGGCACGATGGCCACAGGCATCATCGAGGTGTTCGCCAAGGCCGGGTTCGAGGTCGTCTCGGTGACCCGCGGGGCGGAGAAGTCCGCGAAGGTGTGCGAGCGGCTCAAGACGTCGCTCAACAAGGGCGTCGTGCGCGGCAAGCTCACCGAGCAGGACCGGGACGCCGCGATCGGGCGGGTCACCTGGTCGGCGACGCTCGAGCACCTCTCCGACGCCGACCTGGTGGTCGAGGCGGTGGTCGAGGAGCTGTCGGTGAAGAAGGCGCTGTTCGCGTCGCTCGACGAGATCTGCAAGCCGGGCGTCGTGCTCGCCACGACGACGTCGAGCCTGCCGGTCATCGAGTGCGCGGTGGCGACCGAGCGGCCCGCCGACGTGGTGGGGCTGCACTTCTTCAACCCGGCGCCCGTCATGGGCCTGGTCGAGGTGGTCCGCACGATCCGCACGTCCGACGCGACGGTGGCGACGGCGACCGCCGTGTGCCGGGCCCTCGCCAAGCACGCGGTGGTGTGCTCGGACCGGTCCGGGTTCGTGGTCAACGCGCTGCTGTTCCCGTATCTCAACGACGCGGTGAAGATGGTCGAGGCGTCCTACTCGACCGCGGACGACATCGACTACGCGATGAAGCTCGGCTGCGGATACCCGATGGGGCCGTTCGAGCTGCTCGACGTCGTCGGCCTGGACGTCTCGCTCGCGATCCAGCGGGAGCTGTATCTGGAGCTGCGCGAGCCCGGCTTCGCCCCGGCGCCCCTGCTGGAGCACCTGGTGACCGCGGGATACCTGGGCCGGAAGGTCGGCCGGGGATTCCGCGACTACTCGAAACGGTGATCATCGGTACGCTGGAACGGTGAGCCCTCGTCGCAACCACCCCCGTCGCGACGCCGCACCTGAGCCGATCGACCTCGAACGGGTCAAGCGCGGCGTCGAAGGCGTGCAGACGTGGAGCGACGGCGAGTGGCAGGTGCGCAACATCCCGGCGAGCGCCGCGGTGAAGGCGTACCGGTGCCCGGGCTGCGACCACGAGATCGCCCCGGGCGTGCCACACTTGGTGGCCTGGCCGGCCGACGGCCGCGGCGACCTCGGCGACCGGCGGCACTGGCACACCGGCTGCTGGCGCGGCCGCGAACGGCGCATGCCCAACGTCCAGCGCAGCCGCAGCGCCCCCCGCTACGGCTGACGGCGTGCCGGTCGCCCGCTTTCAGCACGGCCGAAGCGCGGATGGCCTGGCCGTATGACGCACCGCAATGGGCCGGTTACGAAGCCCATGATTGTTTTTTCGGGAATGCTACGGTGAGAAAGATCGCGTCCACCTCAACGTCTTACGGTGCGCCGCGCACGTGACGCCGATCGGGAAATCGGCGAATTGGGAAGCGGTTCAGCGGGTGGGCTGGTCCGACTCCAAGTCCGCCGGGACGGCCGAGATCGGGGCGGGCAACGAAGGCGCGGGGATGTGCACGGAGGCGGTCGGGGCGGGCCAGCCGGTCAGCCACGTCGCCCGCTGGCGCCACACGTCGCGCCAGCCCGCGCCGGGGATGGCGCGGAGCAGGACGCCGGCGGAGATGAGCAGGAGGGCGAGCCTGGCGCGGCCGGGGGACCAGCGCAGGCGGATGAAGGTGGTCTTGCCGCGCAGGACCATGATGCGCTTGTTGACCGTGCTGGAGGCGGCGCCGCCGACGTGCAGGAGCTGGGCCTCGGGCACGAGGACGGGGCGGGCGCCCAGGTCGCGGGCGCGGGCGCTGAGGTCGATGTCCTCGCTGTACATGAAGTAGTCGGGGGTGAAGCCGCCGAGCTGCTCCCACAGCGGCCGGTCGATCAGCAGCAGGCAACCGGACACGGCCGGCACCTCGCCGCCGATGGCGCGGTCCAGGCCGGGCAGCTCGTCGGGGTTGAACAGCGGCGACCTGCGGCGCAGCGAGGACAGCGCGGTCGCGAAGCAGACGTAGCCCCACAGGCTGGGTAGCGCGTGGACGGAGTGGCCGTCGTCGGTGTGGTCGGCGCGCAGCGTGCGGCCGGTGTAGATCCGGTTCGTCGGGTGGCTGCCGGCGTACTCGACGAGGGTGCGGATCACGTCGCCGATGGGTTCGGTGTCGGGGTTGATGAGCAGGATCCAGCGGCCGGTGGCGTGTGCGGCGCCGAGGTTGACGGCGTTGCCGAAGCCGAGGTTGACCGGCTGGTGCAGGACCCGGACCTCCGGGTAGGCGTGCTCGATCGCGGCGGCGGAGTTGTCGGTCGACGCGTTGTCGACCACGATGATCTCGATCGGCACGGCGGTGCCCGCCTGCAGGCCCGCGAGGTTCTTGAGCGTCAGCTCGCGGGTGTTGTACGAGACGAGGACGACGCTGACGACTGGCTCAAGGCTCACTGTTGTGCTCCGACTGTTCCGCGGGTGGACGTGTCGTGGCCCCAGCCGACGTCGCGGCGGCGGGCGGCGCGCGACGCGGCGACGGTGAGCGCGACGTAGCCCACGGCCGCCGGCAGGAGCCAGGGCCGGGGGAGCACGACGTCGCGCAACCACGAGGAGCGCGCCGCTGGGCGGGCGGCACCTGCGGCGCGCAGGGCGGCGCTACCCGCTCGTACCCTGGCCAAACGCTTCACAAGGTCCGAAGTGCGCCGTGGCGTCTCGACGACGGCGACGACGGCGGGTGTCTCGGCCTTCTCGCCGGGGCCGAAGAGCCCGTCGAGGAAGAGGTCGTCGGCGACGACCTCGGGGAAGGTGTCGAACCTGGCGCGGCCCGCCTCGGACAGCGCGATGACGCCGCGGCCGTAGAGCGCGTCGCGGTACGCGGGGAGCCGGCCGTTGATCGCGCTGTGCGCCTTCACGGCCAGCGGGCGGCCGCGGGTGTCCAGGGCCCGGTGCGCGGTCGCGGCGAGCAGGCCGGGTGTGCCGGCCAGGAAGCCCGCCAGGGTCCGCAGGTCCGCGGCGGTCAGCGGGATGTCGGCGTCGAGGTAGATGCGGGGGAAGCCGACCGCGACCGCGTCGCCGGCGTTCAGGGCGCCCGACTTGCCCGGCTCGGGGCGGTCGATCACCCGGACCCCGGGCCGGCGGGCGGCGATGGCGGCCGTGTCGTCGCTGCAGCCGTTGGCGACGACGGTGATGTCGATGTCGGGGGCGAGGATGCCGTCGAGGCAGCGTCCGATGACCGCCGCCTCGTTGTGCGCGGCGATGACGACAGAGATCACCAGGGGCTCCGTTCGGGGCGGGGCGGGACGACGCAGATCACCGGACGCTCCAGGAAGGGGTTATCGCTGCTTCTGCAGTGCGCCTACGGCGGCGCCGCGGGTGGTGCGGGCCGGGTGCGTGAAGCGCCACATCGCGCCGGCGGCACCGAGCTGCAGGGCGAGCACGACCACGAAGGTGCTGAACGAGAACGAGTCGAACGTGAGGCCGGTGAGGGCCGCGATGAGCGGCACCGCCGAGATCGCCGCGCACAGGTGCCGGTCGACCTCGTTCTCCGCCCGGCGGAACGCGATGATCGCGAGGAACACGCCGGAGAAGTGCAGGACGACCATCCCCGCGATGCCGAGGTAGCCGTTGTTCATGAGCGTCATCAGCCACTGGTTGTCCAGGTAGCGGTAGAGCTCGGGGATGAACGTGCCGGTGCCCCGGCCCAGCCAGGGCCGCTCGGAGGCGTACTGGAAGACGATGGCGTAGTCGTCGGTGCGGCCCTTGATGCTGGGGTCGTCCTCGGCGTTGCTGAACAGGGAGCGCAGGGTGCCGAGCAGGCCGGGCCGGACCACGGACAGCACGGCGAGCAGGCCGACGCTGATGACGGCGACGTTGAAGCGGAAGCGCCAGTTCCACGCGGGCCACATGCACAGCAGCGCGATGCCGACGGCGAGGATGCCGGTGCGGGACAGGGCGAGGGGGATCGAGCCGGCGATCACCAGCGTGGCGACGAGGAAGATGCGCCGCTCGAGCTTCGTCTTGGCGTAGCGGGCGTAGTGGATGCCCAGCGGCACCGCGAACGCCATGACGACGCTGAACTCGATGAAGTGGCCGGTGGTGCCGGCGACCCGGATGAGACCGCCGCCGCCGCGGTCGGCGAGGCCGACGAGCTCGCCCTGCAGGGTCAGGCCCGGGATGACGATGCTCTGGGTCAGGTCCTTCTTGGTGATGAACTGCATGATGCCGAGCAGGGCGTTGATGCCGGTGCAGTACACCAGGACCCGTTGCACGTCGTCGAGGCGGTCACGGGTGGGCACGCCGTCGGCGGTCATGAACACGATGCCCATGAACGCGAGCGCGCCGAGCAGCGCGCGGTCGGCGGAGTTGGCCTCCAGCACGGGCAGGCCGCGGAACTGTCCTGCCGCGTAGGACAGCAGCAGGGTCAGCGCATAGACCACGAACGCCCAGCGCATCGGCTGTGGGCCGATCATCGCCAGGCGCGGGTGCAGCTTGGACAGCATCCACCAGACGGCGAGCAGGAGCCCGATGAGCAGGCCGGGACGGCCGACGGAGGTCAGGTCCGGCACGACGAGCCGGGACGGCAGCAGCTGGATCAGGATGACGACCAGGACCAGCAGCGACGCGGCGTCGATGTGGCTGCGCCGGCGGCGGGAGGCGTAGGTCCGCTCGTCGACGAGGACCGGCAGCAGGTCGGGGGAGGGCCGGTAGCCCTGGACCCGCTTCCGCTTCGGTTTGCGCTTGAAGATCCGCAGGTCGTCGGGCGCCACCGCTTGGGGTGGCGCCTGGCGCGTGCGGCTCTCGCCGGCGACGGTGCTGGAGGTCAACGGTTGCGCGCCTCTGTGTCCTTGTCACGTCCTTCCCTGCCGGCCCACGGGGTGTTGCCGAGGGGCAGGATGATCGTGGCGTCGTCGGGCTCGACCCCGCGGCGGTCGTCGTCCGGGGCGATCTCGGCCTGCCGGTAGGCCACGGTGAGACCGGGCCCGGCGGCGTTGCCGTTGTTGTTGCCGTTGTTGTTGCCGCCGTTGCCGGACGCGACGGTGCTCTTGATCCGGCCGACGCTGAGCACGGCGGTCTCGTCCTGTTTCGCGACGGCGTCCCCGCCGCCGCCCGGTCCACCGGAGCCGTTGGTCCGGGCGGACGGCAGCCGGTCGGTGTCGGCGATGACGTCGGCGTCGTCGCCGGACTCGAGGTCGCCGCCCTGCTGACGGCGCAGCAGCTGGGCCCTGGCCCGGCGGCGCAGGATGTTGTCGCCGACGATGGTCACCGCCGCGGTGAGCAGCAGACCGACGCCGATGATGACGACCGCGGCGCGTTTGACCTTGGAGGAGACGACCTCGATGGTGTCGCCGCCGTCGAGGACCTGGGTGCTGATCGCGCGGCCCGCCTTGGGCTTGTAGCGCGCCTGCATCTCCTCGACCTCACGGGTGATCTGCTTCTGGATGCGCTGCACCGTCGCCTGGGCCGCCGCGGCCGTGGTGGCCGTCGCGGTCACGGTGAGGATGCTGGAGCGGTCCTCGGCGGCCACCTCGAAGGTGGTCGAGAAGCCTTCGCCCTCGATCTCCTTGTGGGTCTGGTTGGTGTTCAGCGAGATCGACAGGGCCTTGGCCATGATGTCCTCACCGACCTCCACCCACGTGTTGGTCGACTGGAGCTCGGCCGGGGTGAGCGGGGTGCGGTCGGCCGGCGGGATCAGCATGATCTGACCGGTCGATGTGTAGTCGGGTTTGATCGTGAGCAGCGCCCAGCTGGTCGCCGCAAGGGTCAAGATGATCATCGGCGCCATCAGGTACCAGCGGCGACCCATCAGCTTGGCGAGATCCCAGAGGTCCACGTCATCCCCTCACACAAGCGCGGTCGCCGGGCGGGCGGTATGTAATTGCGCTCATCACTGTCGTTGTTCTGCCTGACTGACGTCTGCTGGTGCGGCTTGCCGGACGATCGCCGATCCCGCTTTGTACCTCTCCCGGCGGGTGGACAGCAACTCATCCCATAGCCGGACATACGCCGCCGCCTGGTGTTCCCAGGCCAAGGTATTGCGGAACCGTGCGAGCGCGACATTGCGCATCGACGCGCGGGCCACCGGGTCGTCGAGCAGGCGGTGCAGGGCGACGGCGAACTCCTCGGGGGTGCCGTTCGGGACGTAGACCCCGGCATCGCCGGCGCTGCGCCGGGTCTCCCGCATGTCCACGCCGACGACCGGGAGCCCCCGGGCGAGGTATTCGACGGTCTTGGCCATTGTCGACACCTCGGCGTGCGCGCTGCGCGGATCTGGCTGCAATCCGACGGAAGCGGTGCGCAGCAGCCGGTCGATCTCCTCGACGCCGAGCCAGCCGGTGAACTCCACGACATCCTCGAGCTTGCGCTCGACCGTCAGCGCCTTGAGGCTCTCCAGGCACTCGCCGTCACCGGCGACGACCAGGCGCCAGCCGAGCCGGCCGCGCAGGTCGACCAGCCGCTCGGCGGCCAGGATCGCGTTGTCGACGCCGTCCTGCGCGCCGAGGACACCGAGGTAGACGATGGTGTGGTCGTCGATGTCGGCCGGGGCCGAGGCGACGGGCCGGACCTCGGCGGACGACGGGCCGTTGCGGACCACGACGACCCGGGACGGGTCGCAGCCGCCGCGGCTGATCGCGAGCTCGCGGTAGGACTCGTTGGTCGACACGACGGCCGAGGCGGCGCGCTGCGACCACTTCTCGAAGCGCAGCAGGATCCTGTCCAGCACGGAGCCGGGGCGGCCGCCGCGGGCCTGGTACACCTCGGGGGACAGGTCGTGGTGGTCGAACACCCACGGCCGGCCCAGCATCCGCATGAGCAGCGCGAGGGGGAAGAACACGTCCGGCGGGTTGCACACCTGGGCGGCGACGGCCCGGTCGCGGATCACAGCGGCCAGCATGTGCCAGCCGATGCACGCGAAGGACCAGGCGAACTCGATCGCGAAGGACACCGCGCCGCCGGACGACTCGTACATCTTGTACGAGCGCACCTTGGCGTCGACGGTCCCCGGGACCTGGGTGATCTTCTGCGGGCCGCGGGGACAGATGACCGTCACCCGGTATCCGGCCGCTTCGAGGGCCTTGACCTCGCGGATGACCCGCCGGTCGCGTTCGACCGGCAGATTCGCCACCGCGATCACGACGTGGAGTCGCGAATCCTTCACCGTGCCACCGATCGGTTGAAGACGACCCCGACGGTCCGCCAGAGAATCGTGATGTCGTACCAGACCGACTTCTTCTCGACGTAGACGACGTCGAGCTCGAGGGCGGCCTTGAAGTCCAGGGTGCTGCGGCCGGACACCTGCCACAGGCCGGTCATGCCGGGCCGGGCCGCGAAGCGCCGCTCCGCCTCCGGCGGGAACAGGTCCGCCTCCCACGCCAGGACGGGACGCGGGCCGACGAGCGACATCTCGCCGCGCACGACGTTCCACAACTGGGGCAGCTCGTCGATGCTGGTCCGCCGCAGGAAGCCGCCGATGGGCGTGATCCGCGGGTCGTTGACCAGCTTGTAGACGCCCTGTTCGCCGCCGTCGACGTCGTCGTCGGAGGTGAGCATCTTCTTGACGAACTCGCGGTGCTGCGCGTCGCTGTTCTTGTTGCTCATCGTGCGGAACTTGATGATCTTGAAGGTGCTGCGGTGCAGGCCGAGCCGCTCCTGGCGGAACAGCATCGGACCCTCACTGGTCCACTTGACCGCCAGCGCGACCACGAGCAGCACGGGCGACAGCGCGGCCAGGATCGCCAGGGCGACGAGCCCCTCGGCAAGCTGCCGCAGCGACCGCTTCGGGATGAGCGAGCGCCCTTCCCGGTGTCCCTGGATGAGGCCCCAGCCGCTGCCGACCTTGCGCAGCACCCGCTGCGGCATCGGGATCTCGACCGTGGCGTCGTCACCGACGCCGGACTCGGCCGTGGGCTGCGGTAGGGACGAGATCACGACGGTGGCGTCGTCCGGGGTGTCGTCTTCGATCGGGACTTCGGACGACGGGACGTTGAGTGTTGCGTCGACGGCCTGTGGCGCGGTCAACGGCGACACCTCCTCACTGCACGTTGGTGCGACAACGAACGAGCGAGCTGACAAAGATCAGAGCGCGGTGATCGCCTTGGCGAGGTGGTCCGCGACATAGGCGACCTCTTCGTCCCGCAGGTGCGGGAAGAAGGGAAGGGAGACGATCTCGGTGGCGGCCTGCTCGGCAGCCGGGAGGCTGACGGTCTGGTCGGTAGCGTATGCGTGTTGACGGTGGCAAGGAACCGGGTAGTGGACCCCGGTGCCGATGCCTGCCTCGTCGAGCAGGCGGCGGACCGTCTCACGGCCCTGGACCCGCGCCACGAGCAGGTGCCACGCGCTGTCCACGCCGGGCAGCGGTGCCACCATCGGGATGCCGTGTGCGGCGAGTGCCTCCGCGTAGACCGACGCGACGCGCCGGCGCTGCCCGGTGGCCGCGTCCAGATCGGCGAGCTTGCGGCGCAGGACGGTGGCCTGCAACGCGTCGAGCCGGCTGTTGCGCCCGATGTAGCGGTGTTCGTAGTGGTCGGTGCCTTCGGACCGGCCGTGGTTGGCCAGCGACCGGATCCGCGAAGCGAGCTGCGCGTCATCGGTCACCACCGCACCACCGTCGCCCCAGGCGCCGAGGTTCTTGCCTGGATAAAAACTAAAGGTTCCGGCGACACCGTAGGAGCCGGCTCGCACCTTCTCACCCGGGGTGCCATCCTGATCACTGTGCGCCGCCGGAGCGTTCGCGCCGTGCGCCTGCGCGGAGTCCTCGATCACGGCGAGACCGTGCTTCGCCGCGAACGGCAGGACGTCCGCCGGGGGCACCATGTGCCCGTACAGGTGCACCGGGATGACCGCGGCCGTCCGCTCGGTCACGCCGGCCTCCAGGGAGCCGGGCGTGACGAGGAGGCTGACCGGGTCGACGTCGACGAAGACCGGGGTGGCGCCCGTGGCCGCGACGGCGGAGGCGGTCGCGATGAACGTGTTGGCCGGCACGAGGACCTCGTCGCCGCCGCCGATGCCGAGCGCCCGCAGCGTCAGCTCGATCGCGTCGGTGCCGTTGGCGACCCCCACGGCGTGCGTGGTGCGGCAGTACGCCGCGAAGTCCTGCTCGAAGGCCTCCACGGCCGGCCCGCCGATGAAGCGGGAGTTGCCGGCCAGCGCCCGCACCTCCGCGACGATGTCCTCGACGATCGGCGCGTGCGGGGTGGCGAGGTCGTTGAACGGGATGCGCACTTGGCTGAGGCCTTTCAGACGTTCGCGGGCTGGGAGATGTTGACCGTGCGGCCGGTCGCCATGGACTCGGCGGCCGCCTCGAGCACCTCGACGACGGCGAGGCCGCGCCGGCCGTCGACCTGCGGGGTGCGGCCGGTCAGCGCCGACTGCACGAAGTCCTTGTCGACCTCGCCCAGCGGCTCCGTCATCGGGATGTGCGGCGCGGTGATGCCGCCGTAGCGGTACGACATCGGCACGGTGCCGTCCAGCGGGGCGCCCTGGACGCCCTTGTCGTAGATGCGCAGCCGGCCCTCGTCGAGCATGTCGTCGTAGACGGCCATGCGCTGGCTGCCGACGACCGTCACACGTCGCACCTTCGACGGGTCGAGCCAGCTGACGTGGATGTTGGCGGTGGCGCCGATCGTGCCGTACTCCAGGCGCAGGTAGGCGACGTCCTCGAAGGGCGTGCCGGCGTGGCTGGTGCCCCAGGCGCTCACCGCGGTCGGCGTGCTGCCCAGCACCATGTTGATGATCGAGATGTCGTGGGGGGCGAGGTCCCAGACCACGTTGACGTCGGGCTGGTAGAGGCCGAGGTTCAGCCGGGCCGTGTCGATGTAGTAGATCTTGCCGAGCTCCTCGGCGGCGACCATGTCGCGCAGGTGCTTGACCACGGCGTTGTGCTCGAAGGTGTGCCCGGTGGCGAGGGTCAGCCCGTTGGCGTCGGCCATCGCGACCAGCTCGCGGGCCTCCGCGGTCGAGGCGGTCATCGGCTTCTCGACCATGACGTGCTTGCCGGCGGCGAGCAGCCGCTTCGCCAGGGGCGCGTGCGAGCGCGGCGGCGTGGCGATGATCGCGGCGTCGATCAGGTCGATGACCTCGTCGAGGCTGGTGACGCACAGCGCGCTCGGATACATCCTGCGGAGCGGCTCGATCCGCTCCGACTGTGCGTCGATCGCGACCACCAGGGACACCTCGGGTAGCGACGACAGCACCCGGACGTGCTTCGCCCCCCAGTAACCGCAGCCGATGACGCCAACCTTCATGACCGACCCTGCTCCCGAAGAATGAATACGTCGCGGCGCGCCCCCACGGGCAGTCGCCTAGCGACACTGGCGGATAACGCGTCGGCGGGGCAAGTGGGCACTGGCAAACTCGCCGTGTCGCATTCTTTACATGCCCCTTTTAACGGAACATGAAATGCCGCTTTACGCGTTTAAGAATGACAAGAAAGGCAATTAGTTCAATTGGTACCAAAGTTGCGAAACGGACAGATGTGATCTCTTGTTTCGCAGCTCAGCGTACCTGTGGGCCCCAGAATATGAATCTCGTTCCGGGGTGCAGCGACCTCCGTCGTTCCGTCAGGCAAGCCTGGCCGAACGGTCGGGGAAAATCAGTCCTTAACTCTGGAGTGGATCATAGTTCGCCTGATAATTGCTTGTCCTGTGATGCCGAGTTTGTGATGGGGTCATTTTTTGTCGACATAGTCACACGGCAGCGCAACATGCCATCCGGGTGCCGCGAGCGGAGTCACCTCGACACTCACCGTCCCCGCCGGATCGGCCGCGCAGGCCGTTTCCGCGCCCCGCAGACCCGTGTGCCAGTCCGGCCCGTCCGCCCGTGCGTTGTCCACCCGGAAGTTCACCGCGCAGACGACCAGCAGCAGCCCGGCGAGCACCCGCACGCCGATCACGTCGTTGAGCAGAGCGACGAGCGTGACCAGCACCAGCAGCGCCGGCGCCACGTTGTACCGCGGGGTCGCGATGCCGCTCAGCGCGACCGGAGCGATGTAGACCAGCGCGCTGTGCACCCCGGCCGCGATCACCAGCGTCCAGCGCGGGCGGGTGACCTTGCGCAGGCCGAGGACCAGCACCGCGCCGATGATCAGCCACGCGAGCGCGGCGAAGAGCAGGCTGCGGGTGCTGACCGTCTGGCCGACCCAGCGCTCGCCGAACAGGGCCGTCGGCACCGCGCGCAGCACGAAGCCGGTCACCGCCCGCACCGGGTCCGGCGCCAGGCCCTCCCGCTCGCTCGCCCCGGTCAGCAGGCCGAGCACCTGCACCGCCAGGGGCACCACGAACGCGACGGCCTTCACCACGGCGTACCGGTCCCGGTGGAACCACACCACGAACGCCACGAGCGGCAGGTAGACCCCGGTCAGGATGTCGCTGCCGACCACGAGCACGATCCCGGCGCAGGCGAGCACCTTCCCCGCGGTCGAGGCGGGCCGGCACAGCAGGAACCAGAACAGCACGTAGAGGCCGGTCCAGTGCAGGTTCGCCGGGGAGTTGAGCACGTCGCCCTGCGCCATCGGCAGCACCGCGACCGGCACCGACACGGCCAGCCGGCCCACGGTCGAGCCGATGTACTCCCCGCTGAGGCCGTACGCGGCGATCGCGAAGACCGTGGTGACCAGCGCCGCGCCGATCGCGAGCGCGGCCGCGGCCTGCGCCGGCGGCACCAGCGCGGCGACGCCGGCGACGAGCCGGGCGACGAGGTGGTAGTAGCCGGCGTAGGACGTCGTGAACGCCCCGGCGCCGTCGCGCACCGCCTGGGTCAGGAAGATCTCGCCGTCCTCGGCCCAGATCGTGTCCAGCGCGCCGGGCCCCGGCTGCCGCAGGATCGAGGCGGCCGTCCCGGCCGCGAGGGCTCCGACGACCAGGGTGGCCTTGAGCAGCGGGCGCCCGGAGCGCTGGACTTCTTCCCGTTGTTCGAGGACTGCGACCACGGGTGTACCCCTCAGACGTAAGGGCGGAAGACCGGCTTCACAGCCCGGCCGACCAGATAGGCCTCGACACCGTCGCTGAGCGCCTTCGCGTAGACGGCGAGGGCGCCGTCGACCGCCTCGATCGTGCGGTCGATGTCGGCGTCCGTGTGCGAGTAGCTGACCACGAACGACGGCGCGATCACGCCGCGGCGGATCAGCTCCTGGATGAACAGGGTCCGGAACGCCTGCGACCGTTCGCCGTCGGCGTCCTTCGTCATGTAGATGAGGTTGCTGTCGCGGCCCGCCACACCGACGAAGTCGGCGATGCCGTGCGCCGCCGCGGCGGCCGTGACGCCCTCGGCGAGCCGGCGGCCCTGCCGGTGCAGGTGCTCGATGACGGGTTCGTTCTCGTACACGTCGAGCACGGCCATCGTCGCCGCCAGGGTGTGCGTGTCGGCGCCGTAGGTGGTGGAGAGCAGGAAGACCCGCTCCCGGTCGGTGCGCAGCCCGCCCAGCTCCATGATGTCGGGCCGGCCGACGAGCGCGGCGACCGCGAAGCCGTTGCCGAGCGCCTTGCCGTAGCTGGTCAGGTCGGCCTGGACGCCGTGCACGTGCGACGCGCCGCGCACGTGCCAGCGGAAGCCGGTGATGATCTCGTCGAAGATCAGCACGATGCCGTGCCGGTCGCACAGGGCCCGCAGCCCTTCGAGGAAGCCCGGCGCGGGCGGCTCGGTCGTCTCGACCTCCTGCACGAGGCAGGCGATCCGCCCGTCGTGCCCGGCGATGAGCGCCTCGACGCCGGCGAGGTCGTTGTAGCGGTACCGGACGGTCAGGTCCCGGACGGCGCCGGGGATGCCGCCGGGCATGCCGGTCGTGCCGATGAACCAGTCGTCGGTGGAGAAGAACGGGTGGTCCGCGCAGATCGCGACGAGGTCCCGGCCGGTGTGGGCGCGGGCCAGCTTCACCGCGGCGCTGGTGACGTCGGAGCCGTTCTTCGCGAACTTCACCATCCGGTCGGGCACGCCGAGCGCGGTCCGCAGCCGCTGCGCCGCGGTCAGCTCGATCGTCGCCGGGCGGCTGAAGTTGAGCCCCTCCGCCATCTGCCGGGCCGCGGCGTCGACCACCGGCGCGTAGCCGTGGCCGAGCGTGACCGAGCGCAGCCCCATGCCGTATTCGACGAACTCGTTGCCGTCGGCGTCCCACACGTGGCAGCCGCTGCCCCGGACGATGAAGCCCGGCGCCTCCTCGGGGAACTGGTCGTCGCCCTTCGCATAGGTGTGCGCGCCACCGGGGATGACCGCGTGCGCCAGCGGGCGCAGGCGGTTTGACTCGTCGAACAGCAAGACCGCTCCTACTTTTTTCCCAGCAATGGTTGAACTTTCCGCATGACCATCCCCCGCGTCCGGGTGTCCAGGGCGAGCAGCAGACCGCCCGAGATGCCCGTGGCGAGCACGCCGTAAACCACCAGTTTCAGCAGCCATGGGCCGCCGCCCAACAGCTCGAGCCGGTCGACCGTGAACGGGACCAGGAAGCCCGCGGCGCCCGCGACGAACGCCGGCACCGTCGGGCCGAGGATCTGCCAGGTGTTGACCTTCAGCACCCGCACGAAGGTGATGTACATCATCAGGATCGTGATCGACAGCTCGACCGCGGACATGCCCAGCGCGATCGCGGCGACCTGCGCGCGGTCGTCGGTGGAGCCGTTGAGCCACTGGCCGATGAAGTAGAACGTGGTGACGCCGACGACCAGCTGGAACCATGACAGCGCGGTGTTGATGCCGGGCCGCCCGACCGCCTGCAGCGCCGGGCCGAGCAGCACGCCGTACACGTTGACGATGCCGACGATGCACAGCAGCTGCATGCCGGTGCCGGCCGGCGACCACTCGGGGCCGAGCAGCGCGACGAGCGGCTTCGCGGTGGCGGCGAGGATGCCCAGGGCCGGCAGGCCGGCGACGGCCGAGACGTGCAGCATCTTGGCGAGGCGGTCGCCGAGCTCGTCCGGCTTCTTCTGCAGCCGGGCCAGCTCCGGCAGCGACACCTGCTGCAGCGACCGGCTGGTCACCTCCGTCAGCATGTCGGGCAGGCGCTGCGCGATGCGGTACAGGCCGACCGCGACCGGGCCGAAGAACTTGGCGAGCACGAGCACGTCGATGCGGATCGCCAGGAACACGCCGATGCCGCCGAGCGCGGCCTGCGACGAGAAGCCCCACAGGTCCTTGACCGCCTGCCGCGGCAGGCGCCAGCGCGGCCGCCAGTCGGTGACCGACCACAGCACGACCGCGCCCACGCCGCCGGTCACCAGCTGCTGCGCCACGAGCGCCCAGGCCTGGTAGTCGGCGAGCGCCATGACGATGCCGACGACCCCGCCGATCACCGTGGCGATGAGCGTCCGGATCGCCAGGGGACGGAAGGTCATCTTCCGTCGCATGATCGCCTCTGGTACGACCGTGAGCCCCTGCAACAGGATCATCGGCGTCAGGGCGATGCAGACGGTCGTGATCTCCGGCTGGTCGTTGAACGCGGCCCACAGCGGCGCAGCGCCGGCCGCGAGCCCGGTCAGCGCGAGGCTGCCGATGATGACGAGCCAGAACCCGGCGTCGAGGTGGTCGTCCTCGAGCTTCTCCCGCTGGATGATCGTGGTCAGCAGCGTCTGCTGGAGCAGCATCTGCGTGATCATCACGAACAGCAGCGCTGTCGCCACGACACCGAACGCGTGCGGGCCCAGCATGTGCGCCAGGACGAACGTGACGATGGTCGTCGTGCCCAGCCGGCCCGCCGTCAAGGCGTACGACCAGAAGATCGCGGATTTCAGCCGCTTGCGCGGCGCCTCCTCGACGTCGTCCGTCAAGGCGGCCGGTGGTGTCAGAGCGCTGATCTCGGCGGTACGGTCAAGATCGACGGTGCGGTCGAGCGGGTCGACGCTGTTGTCGACGCTCTGACTCATGCGAACTCCCTAGGCCTGCGGCTGCTGCTGGTCGTTGGGCTGTTCCCACGGCGGCGGGGCGATCGGCGTGCGCGTGATCGAGCGGCGGATCCGGCCCAGCTTCGCCCGCCCGCGCCGGGTGCCCCACGAGGTCAGGAACGCGCCGGTGGCGGCCGCCCGCTCGGTCACCGGCAGCTCGTTGCTCATGAGCGCCTTGGTGATCTCCCAGGTCATCCGGGTGTGGTGACTCTGGTCCGAGGCCGGCTTGCGCTTGCGGTTCTTGCCCTTGGCCGCGCCCGGCTCCAGCCATTCGAGCACCTCGTCGGTGTCGCGCTGGGCACCGAACGTGTTGGTCGCGTGCATCCGGCGGAAGAACAGCCGCTGCGGCACCTGGACGAACTCGCCGCGCAGCGCCAGCTCGTGCAGCATGCGCACGTCGCTGGACAGGAACGGCCCGAGCAGCCGGGTCCTGCGCAGCACGTCGGTGCGGATGACGCCGAAGACCTCGTTGCAGAGGTTCCACTTCCGCGCGTACCAGCTGACCCGGCCGCGCGAGCGCAGCGTGGACGTGTCCATGGCGTCGTCCCACGGGCCGATCTCGTTGCCGTCGCTGTCGATCAGCATCGTCTGCGGGAAGGCCAGGATCGCCCCGGGGTTGGCGTCCAGGGCCTCGACGCACCGGCTGATCAGGGTCGGCGCGGCGAGGTCGTCGTGCGCGGCGAGCCGGAACAGCTCGCCGCGGGCCAGCTGCACCACCCGCCGGAAGTTGCCGGCCTCGCCGAGGTTCTCCGGGTTGCGGAACACCCGGACCCGCTCGTCCTTGGCCGCGTACCGCTCCAGGATCTCCCAGGTGCTGTCCGTCGACAGGTTGTCGCAGACGACGATCTCGAAGTCCGGGTAGTCCTGCGCCAGCATCGACTCGATGGCGAGGGGGAGGTACTTCTCGACGTTGTACGTCGTCATGCCGATCGTCACGCGAGGAGACATGGTCAGGCCACCAGGATCTCTGCGGTCACGCCGAGGTCGGCGAGCGACTTCGCGATCTCTTCCCTGTACGCCGGGTTGGTGATCACCACGGCCTTCGGCTGCAGCGTCGTCAGCGTCGACGGCGGGTCGACCCGGTGCCCGGTGACCGGCAGGAACCGGCCCCACTTGCGCGGGTTGAGGTCGACGACGCCGTGCAGGCCGAGCTCGCGGTCGGCGAGGGTCAGGAACTGCACGCCGCGGGAGCCCGCGCCCCACAGCACCGGCTTGGCGCCGTCGGCGTTGAGCTGCGCGATCGTGCTGCGCCAGCGCTCGCGCTCGGCGTGGTGCCGCTCCGCGAAGCCGGCGATCGCCGCGAGCTGCTTGTCGCGGGCCCGCATCGAGGGCAGCTCGCCGGTGTGCGCGACGTGACCGCCGGCGCGGGGCCGGTTCGCCGACACCTCGATGTACCGGAACATGCCGGAGAACAGCGTGCCCGTCGACTCGACCGTCCAGCCCGCCCGGCCGAAGATGCTCGCCAGGGAGTACGCGTCGAAGTAGGACACGTGCGGGTAGATGACCTCCCAGCCGGCGGTGGCGAGGTCGTACACCGCGTCGGGGACCTCGACGTAGCCGAAGACCTCGCGCCCCTTCGCCTGCTCCCGCAGGTCGACGAGGAACTCGTACGGGTCGTCGAGGTGCTCGAACCAGTGCCGCGAGGTGAAGAAGTCGTACTCCGGCAGGCCGGACCCGCGCGGGGCGAGCCCGCTGTGGAACGTGGTCAGCCCGCTGGTGCCGGTCTCGCCCGCGTACATCGCGTCGTAGCCCACGCCGCTCGCGCCGCTGACATGGGTCAGCTCCTTGAGGAACTCGCCCTGGCCGCAGCCGACGTCGAGCACGAGCTTGCCGGACAGGTCGTAGCGCTCGCTGAGGCTCTGCACCAGGTCCGCGGAGAACCGCTGGAACGCGGGGGAGAAGTGCAGGTTGGTGTCCATCGTCGTGTCGTAGACCAGTTTGTCCGGCTCGAACGCGACGTTGCGCACGTAGGCGCAGCGCGGGCAGTGCGCCAGCTCCATCTTCCCCTGCGGGGACGCGACCGCGTCGCCGTGCGCCTCCCAGTGCACCCCGCACAGGACCGGGATCTCACCGAGATCGGCGAACGGGACGAGCCGCTCCTCGCCGCAGGAATCACAAAGTCTGCTCATGCCGCCACCTCCGCTGCGCTCCGGCGTCGGCCCGAGCCGCTCCGCTGGCCGCTCATGCGGTCCACCGAAGGTTGTTGTCGAGCTTGCCCGCCGCCATCAGCGCCTTGATCCGCTTGATCCGCTGGTGGGTCTCGCTGCCGAACTGCTCGATCGTCAGGCCGTGCCGCTGGTACTGCTCGATGAGCTGCTCGACGCCGAGCTTGACGGTCCACTTCGGCTGGAACTCCGGCACCTCGGCGGCGATGAGGTCGCACGTGACCCGGTAGTTGCGCAGGTCGGTGCCGGCGCCCTCGGCGAACGTCACCTCGCTGCCGGGCACGACCTCGGCGACCAGGTTGGCCACGTCGCGGATGAGGTAGTTCTCGCTGCTCTTGCCGATGTTGTACGCCTTGGCGTGCACGCGGGACCGGTCGACCTCCAGCAGCGCCAGGAAGGCGGCGGAGATGTCCTCGATGTGCACCAGGGGCCGCCACGCCTTGCCGTCCGACAGCAGCCGGACCTGGCCGGTGAGCAGCGCGTGCGCGGCGAGGTCGTTGACGACCAGGTCGCCGCGCAGCCGCGGCGAGAAGCCGTAGGCCGTGGAGTTGCGCAGGAACACCGGCGAGAAGTCGTCGTCGGCGAGCTCCAGCAGGCCCTGCTCGGAGAGGATCTTCGACTCGCCGTAGGGCGTCACGGGCTGGAAGCCGGCCGTCTCGTCCAGCGGGGTGTCGTCGGCGCCCTTGCCGTAGAGCGAGCAGGACGACGAGAACAGGAACCGCTGCACCCCGGCGGCCTTCGCGGCCCTCGCCAGGCGGATCGTCGAGCGGTGATTGACGTCATAGGTCAGGTCGGGGTTGAGGTTGCCCAGCGGGTCGTTGCACAGCGCCGCGAGGTGCATGACCGCGTCGAACCCGGTGACGTGCGACGGCTCGACGTCGCGGAGGTCGACGCGGAGCGTCTTGACCTCCTCCGGCGCCGGTCCGAGCACGCAGTCTGCGAACAACCCCGTGTCCAGACCGACCACCTCGTGCCCGGCCTGCCGGAGTATCGGCACCAGCACACTGCCGATGTATCCGTCGTGACCGGTGACGAGTACGCGCATGGCAAAGCTCCCGAACGCTCGGCGGGTGGAAGGCGAGTCTAAGAGGGACCGAAAGTGCCCTCGGTGGTGTGTCGGACTTCTTACTCTGACGTTGAACAGCAGTGTTCAGCGACCGCTAGCTTCTTGGCTTGGATTCTGCCTTAGGCTGACGCGTCCGCATCATGCTCCTGCCGTATAGCTGGAGCCTAGCGTGAACGATTATTTTGGGGGGACGCATGCCCGTTGTCTCGTGCCGGCTCTGTGGTGCCGAGCTCACCGAGACCTTTGTCGACCTTGGTATGTCACCACTCTGCGAGAGCTATGTGCCCGCGGACAAGGTCGACGCACCGGAGACGTTCTACCCACTGCACGTGCGCACCTGCGCAGAGTGCCTGTTGGTGCAGCTCCCGGCCTACGTGGCGGGTGAGGAGATCTTCTCCGACTACCTCTACTTCTCCTCCTATTCATCATCCTGGGTGGAGCACGCCCGGCGGTACTCCGTCGCTATGATCGAGAAGCTCAGCCTAACGGCCGACAGCCTGGTCGCCGAAGTGGCCAGTAATGACGGGTACCTTCTGCAGCATTTTGTGGCCGCGGGTATTCCTGTGGTCGGCGTCGAGCCCGCCGGAAATGTCGCGGCGGTCGCCCGCGAAAAGGGGATCAGGACCGAGGTGTGCTTTCTCGGGCCGGAAACCGGCGAATCGGTCGCGGCACAGTACGGTCGCGCGGATCTGGTTGCGGCAAATAATGTTTATGCCCACATTCCGGACATTATCGGCTTCAGTCAGGGATTGGCGAACTTGGTCAAACCGGACGGATTGGTCACGCTGGAGTTCCCGCACCTGCTCCGCCTGATCGAGCGCCGGCAGTTCGACACGATCTACCACGAGCACTACCAGTACCTGTCCCTGCTCACGGCGTCACGGGCCCTGGCCAAGGGCGGGCTCACCGTCGTCGACGTCGAGGAGTTGGCGACCCACGGCGGGTCGCTGCGCGTACACGCGATGCACACGGAAACCGCGGGCGAGCCCTCGGTGGCCGTCAAGGCCGTCCTCGACGCCGAGGCCACCGCCGGGCTGCACACCTTCGAGGGGCACCAGGGCTTCGCCGACGAGGTGTTCACCATCAAGCGCGACCTGCTCGACTTCCTCATGAAGGCGCGCGCCGAGGGCAAGCGGGTCGTCGGCTACGGCGCCCCCGGCAAGGGCAACACGCTGCTCAACCATTGCGGCATCCGCGAGGACCTGCTGGAGTACACGGTCGACCGGTCGCCGCACAAGCAGGGCATGTTCCTGCCCGGCACGCACATCCCGATCCACGCGCCGGAGCGGATCGCCGCCGACCGGCCCGACTACGTCCTGGTCCTGCCGTGGAACCTGCGCACCGAGATCAGCGCGCAGCTGTCGTACGTGCGTGACTGGGGCGGCAAGCTGGTCTACCCGATCCCGGCACTCGACGTCGAGGAGTAGTTTGTCGTGAAGGTCGTCCTGTTCTGCGGTGGTCTCGGCATGCGGATGCGCGAGGGCACCAGCAACGTCCCCAAGCCGATGGCGATGATCGGTGACCGGCCGCTGCTGTGGCACGTCATGCGCTACTACGCCCACTTCGGACACACCGACTTCGTCCTCGCCCTCGGCTACGGCGCCGCGGTCGTCAAGGACTACTTCCTGCACTACGACGAGACGCTGTCCAACGACTTCACCCTCGTCGGCGGCAACCGTGACGTGCAGCTGTTCTCGACCGACATCACCGACTGGAACATCACGTTCATCGACACCGGGCTCAAGGCCACGATCGGCGAGCGGCTCATGCGCGTGCGCAAGTACGTCGAGGACGAGCCGATGTTCCTGGCCAACTACGCCGACACGCTGACCGACGCGCCGTTGCCGGAGATGGTGGAGCGTTTCCGGTCCTCCGCCGCGGCGGTCAGCATGCTCGCCGTGCCACCGGTCTCCACCCACCACATCCTGGAGATGTCCGACGACGGGGCGGTGTCGCGGGTCCGGGACTTCCGCGACCTGATGACCTGGGAGAACGGCGGCTACTTCATCATGCGGCCGGAGATCTTCGACGTCCTGCGCGACGGCGAGGACATGGTGCCGCACGCCTTCGACCGGCTCATCCCGGACCGCAAGCTCCTCGCCCAGCAGTACGACGGGTTCTGGCGCGCGGTCGACACGTTCAAGGACCGGGCCGAGATGGAGGAGGCCTACAACCACGGCAACTGCCCGTGGATGCTGTGGGACGCCTCCCGCCGCCCGTCCCTGGTCCCCGCGCAGCGCTCGTGATCCAGTTCTCGCTCGCCGGCGTGCGGTCCGTCGTCGCCCTGGGTGCACACCCGGACGACATCGAGATCGCCGCCGGCGGCCTGCTGCTGTCCCTGCCCTCAGGGGTCCGGGTCGACTACGTCCTGGCGACGGGGGTGCCGGCCCGTCAGGAGGAGGCCCGGGCCGCCGCGACGGCGTTCCTGTCGCAGGGCACCGTCGCCTTCCACCTGCACGACCTCCCGGACGGCCGGCTGCCCGCGCACTGGGACGCCACGAAGGAGATCGTCGAGGCCGCGGCCAAGCTCGGCACGCCCGACCTGGTCCTCGCGCCGTCGACCGACGACGCGCACCAGGACCACCGGCTGCTCGGGTCCCTGGCGTCGACCGCCTTCCGGGACTCGCTCGTCATGCACTACGAGATCCCCAAATGGGACGGCGATCTCTCGCGGCGCAACGTGTACGTGCCGCTCACGGTCGACCGGGGCAGGCGCAAGGTGGCGCTGCTGCACGAGCACTTCCCGTCGCAGAAGGCCCGGGACTGGTGGGACGACGAGGTGTTCCTCGGGCTCGCCCGCATCCGCGGCATGGAGTGCCGGTCGCACTACGCCGAGGCGTACACGGTCACCAAGTCCGTGGTGACCTTCTGAGGTTGCTCAGGGCCCGTGCGTGACGGGCTTGCCGCCGTCGAGGAAGACGTTGCTGGCCTCCCAGGTGACGCCTGGGAGGTCCTCGTTGGAGGCGGGCCCGTAGCGGCTGTTCTGCACGAACACGTTGTTGCGGAAGACGACCTTGTTCGCCTTGGTGTCCGGCCGCAGGTTCACCGTGTAGTTGCCGCCGGTGAACAGGTTGTCCTCGACGAGCAGGTCGATCAGGTCCACGGTCTCCGAGCCGAGCTGGAAGCCCGCGTTGAACGGGTCGTTGCGGGCCGGGTTGAACGCCTCGAGGGTGTTGTGCCGCACGACCATGCCGGTGCCGCCGGTCGTCTGCAGGATGTCCTGGTGGTCCTTCTCGTCGGTGAAGACCAGCCCGTGGATCCAGCTGTCCTCGATCACCGCGCCGTCGGAGACCCGGGGGCCCTCGTTGAGGGTGTGCATGTTGACGCGGCGCAGCGTGTACTTGCCGAAGCCGACCCCGAGCCCTTCGCCGTCACCGGTGATCTCGCTGTCCTCGATCAGGAGGCTCGCGTCGGGCACGAGCTCGTCGAACACGCGGATGATCATGCCGCCCTTGTTCTTGCAGTTGATCTTCGACCGCTTGATGGTGACGTTCTTCGCCCTGATCTCGACGCAGTCGGTGAGGATCTTCCCGTCGATGACGGTGTCCGGCTCGGTGATCACGTACTTCCCCGTGTACGGGGTCAGCGTCGTCCCGGCCGGCACGCCCGTGTTGTCGGGGCCGGGCCACGGCTTCGCCGCCCTGACCGGGCCCGGGACCAGGCCGGTGCCGGACGTCGGATGCTTCTTGCCGGACTCGGTGAAGGCGTAGCTCGCCCGGTACGGCTGGTCGTCGACGGTGGAGTCCGTGACCGTCGCCGGTGCGCCCGCGAAATGCTGGAAACCGGTGCCGCAGCCGTGGACCTTGACGTTCGTCGCCGTGTAGCCACCGTTGCCGACGCCGGTCATGTCCTTGCTGCCGCAGAACACCTCGGTGTTCTGCACCACGGTGCCGGTCACGCCGGGGAACACCTTGATCCCGATCGTGCCCTTGTGCCGCACCGTGGTGTTGACCACCTTGACGTTGTTGGCCTTGATGAACAACGCCGTCGTCAGCTGCTGGCCGTCGACGACGGTGCCGTCGGTGCTGATGACGGTGGCCTTCTCGTCCGCGGTGCCGGACTGGCTCTCGGCGCCGCCGCCCGACGTGAGCTGCAGGACCGCGACCGTGCCCGCGGCGAGCACAACCACCGCCGCGCCGCCGATCGCGAGGCGGATGCCGAGCCGGCTCTGCCGGGCCGGTGGAGCGGAGTGGCGCCCGGGGCGGTCTCGTTGCACCTGCTCCGTGCCGCTGCTCACGCCGTTACCTCCGCTGCGCTCCGGCGCCGCCGTGAGCGGAAACTGCAACTCCGGTGAGCGGTCTCGCCGCTTCGCTCCGGACCGCGCACGCTATCTCCCCCTGAACGTGACTAGGCGCACAGACCCGCGGACGATACGTGATTCGTCATCGCGTCCTCAACCTGAGTGTCGGCTTTCCGCGCATCGCGCACAGGGACTTTCGGCAGTTCGCCCCTACTCGGCGGCGACCTTCACCTTTCCTTTGCCGTTCGCCTTGCTCTCCACGGCGGCGGGCGCGGCGGCGGGCGCGGGCTCGGCCTCGCGCCGGGCCGCTTCGAGGATCGCCTCGGCGGCCTGCTCGGCCTCCGCGATGGTCTTCGCGGCCCGGTCGGCGGCCTCGGTGCCGGCCGCGTTCGCCAGCTCCTCGATCTCCGTGGCGCGCCGCTGCGCCACCTCGACCAGCTCCTGGGCCTCCGCGGCCTTGTCCTCGGCCTGCTGCAGCTTGTCGCCGGCCTGCTTGGCCTGCTCCTCGGCCTGCTTCGCCTTGACCTCGGCCCGCGCGGCCTGCTCCTCGGCCTGCTTGGCTTTGTCCTCGGCCTGCCTGGCGCGCTGCTCGGCGGCCGTGGTCTTCTCGCTGAGAGCCTCGGCGTCGGCGGTCTGCTGGCGCAGCTCGGCCAGGCGGGCCTCGGCGGCCGCTACCTGGGTGGTGAGGTCCGTCTCCTGCGACCGCAGCCCGGCCAGCTCCGCGCTCAGCGCCGTCTCGGTCTGGGCGACCTTGCTGGTGAGCGCCGTCTCCTGCTCGCGCAGGTCGGCGAGCCGGGCCTCGGCGTCGGCGGCCTCCTGGATCCGCTCGCGGGCGGCGGCCTCCTGCGTCTGCGCCTCGGCCAGCCGGGACTGCGCCTCGGCGAGCTTCGCCGTGATGGCCTCGAGCTCGGCCTGCTTGGCGTCGCCGGCCTTCGCGGCCGCTTCGGCCTCGGCCTTCGCCTTGGCGATCGCCTCAGCGGTGGCCTTGTTCGCCGCGTCGGCCTTCGCGATCGCCTCGGCCTCCGTCTTCGCGGCGGCCTCGGCCCTCGTCGCGGCCTCGGCCTCCGCCTGGGACGCGGCCTCGGCCCTCGCGGCGGCCACCGCGGTCGCCGCCTCGGTGCGCACCGTGTCGGCCTCGGACTGTGCGCTGGTGCGCAGCGTGTCCGCGTCGGTCTGCGCGCTGGAGCGCAGCGTCTCGGCCTCGGACTGTGCGCTGGTGCGCAGCGTGTCCGCCTCGGACTGGGCGGTGGTGCGCAGTGTGTCGGCCTCGGTGCGAGCCTTGGTGACCGCCTCCGCCGCCTCGGCCTTCGCGGTGGTCACGGCGTCCGCGGCCTCGGCGCGCAGGGCGTCCGCCTCGGTCTGCGCGGCGGAGCGGAGCTCGTCGGCCTCCGCCCGCGCGGTGGCGGTGGCCTCGGTGAGCTCCCGGTCCGTCGTGGCGCGCAGCTCGGCGAGCTCCGCGTCGTGGGCGGCGCGCAGGTCGCGCAGCTCCTGGTCGATGGCGGCGCGGGCGGCGGCGGCCCGCTCCGCGGCCTCGGCGCCGGCCTTCTGCGTCGCCTCGTCGGTGCGCTTCTGGTTGGCCTCGGTCGCGGCGGCGTGCGCCTCGGCGGCCGCGGCCTCGGCCTTCGCGACCGCGGTGTCGGCGATGGCCTTCGCCTGCGCGGCGGCCTGCTCGGTGACGGCGGCCGCGGACTGCTCCGCCTGCGCGGCGACGGCGTCGGCCGTCTCGCGGGCCTGGGCGGTGACGGTCGCGGCGTGCTCCTCGGCCTGCTTGGCGACGGCCGCCGCGGCCTCCTGCGCCTTCGCCGCGACGGTGGCGGCGGTCTCCTGCGCCTGCGCGGTCACGCTGTCGGCCTGCTGCTGCGCCGCCGTGGTGACCGCGGCCGCCTGCTGCTCGGCCTGCGCCGTGAGCGCCGTCGCCTGGGCCTGCGCTTCCGCGGTGACGGTCGCCGCCTGCTGCTCCGCCTGGGTGGTCACGGCGGATGCCTGGGCCTTGGCCTGGGCGGTGACGGTGCCGGCCTGCTCCTGTGCCTGGGCGAGGATCGTTGCGGCCTGCTGCTCGGCCTGGGCGGTGACGGTGGTGGCGTGCTGCTGCGCGGCCTCGGCGTGCTGGTCGGCCTGGGCGCGGACCTGCGTCGAGTGCTGCTCGGCGGCGGCGCGCAGCGCCTGGATCTCCCGCTCCGCCTGGAGCCGGGCCTCGTCGAGCTGGGCGGTGACGGCGGCGGTGATGCGCTGCGCCTCGGCGTGGGCGTGCGCGACGATCCGCTCGGCCTCGGCCCGCGAAGCCGCGGCCCGCTCCTCGATCGCGTGGGTCTCCGCCGCCAGGGCGGCGCGACGCTCCGTAACCGAACGCTCCTCCTCCGCACGGCGGGCGCCGAGGGCGAGCTCGAAGTCCTCGTTGGCCTTGGCGGCCCGGCCGCGGGCGTCGGCGAGCAGCCGCTCGGCCTCGGTGCGCAGCCCGGCGATGTCCTGCACGGCATTGGCGCGGATCGACTCCGCCTGGTCCTCGGCGAGGCCCAGGATCTGCTCGACCCGGGCGCCCAGATGGCGGAACGAGACGTCGCCCACAGGGCCGCGCCGGCGCAGCTCAGCGAGCTCCATCTGCAGGTCCTGCACCTGTGACGCGAGCGCCTGGACCTGACCCCAGACCTCTTCGTTCTCCAGCTTCAGGGCATGGATCTCGTTCTCCGACTGAGTCCAGTACTTGTCGACCTGGCCGCGGTTGTAGCCACGCAGCGCGGTCTCGAAGTCGGGCTCTGAAGAGACGCCGCCCGGGCCGGTGTCGAAGAGGTCGCCGTCTGACATAACACCCATCCTCACACGCAACGTCCCGCCACGCGCAATTACACACCGCGCATGACGGGACGTGCGATCGAACTCCCCGTGAATGATCGAAGAGCGGCCGGATCACCGCGCCCCGCGGACGTCAGGCGGTGACCTTGTCGCCTTCGCCGGACTTGGCCTTCTTGGCGTCGGCCGGGCCGCCCTGCTGCGGGGGCTGGACCGACGGCATGATCCCGGCGAGGCCGGACAGCATCTGACCGAGCTGCGAGGTGACCGCGTCCTTCTGGCGCGTGAGGTCCTCGACCTCGCGACGGGCCCGCTGGGTGGTCTCCTCGGCCTCGGCACGCGCCTCGCTGAGCTGGCGGTGCGCCTCGGCGCGGGCCTCGTTGACCGTCTTCTCGGACAGGTTCTTGGCCTTCTCGAGGGTCTCGGCGGCGCTGCGCTCGGACTCGACCCGGCGCGCCTCGGCCCGCTGCTCGATCTCCTTCGCGCGGTCCTCGGCGGCCCGGGCGCGGCTCTCGGCCTCGTTGACGAGCTTCTGCGTCGCGGCGACCGCGGACTGGTGACGGGCGGACTCGTCGCGCTCCGCCTTCTCCTGCCGCTCGGCCAGCTCCAGTGCCAGGGACTGCAGGTCCTTGTCGCGCTTGTCCCGCGCGTCGGTCAGCAGCTTCGTCGCCTCGGCGCGCTTCTCCTCCGCCTCGCGGGCGGCCTTGGCGCGCAGCTGGGTGATCTCCCGCTCGGCGGTGGCCCGCAGCGTCGCCACCTCGCGCTCGACGGTCGCCTTCAGCTCGGCCACCTCGTGCGCGGTCGCGGTGCGCAGCTGCTTGGTCTCGCGCTCGGCGTCGGCGCGCAGCGTGTCGGCCTCGCGCCGGGCCTGGACCCGGACCTCGGCGGCCTCGCGCTCGGCGGCGGTGCGCAGGTTGCCGGCCTCGCGCTCGGCGGTCGCCTTCATGGCGGCAGCCTCGGCGCGCGCCTTGTCGGTGATCTCGCGAGCCTCGAGCCGCGCGGCGGAGTTGATGCCCTCGGACTCCCGCTTGGCCTCGCCCCGGTGGTCGTTGGCCTGCTCCTCGGCGAGGCGGAGGATCTGCTCGACCCGCGTGCCCAGCCCCGACAGCGTCGGCCGGTTGTTCTCCTCCAGCTGCTTGTTGGTGTCGCTCAGCTTCTGCTCCATCGTGCCGAGCCGCTGCTCGGTCTGACGGATGCGCCGCTGGGACTCCGCGAGACGGCCCTCGGCCTCTTCGCGGGCCTGGTTGGCCTGCTGGAGCTGCGCGTTGATCCGCTGCAGCTTGGCGTCGACCTGGGCACGGTCATAGCCGCGCAGGACAACACTCAGCTCTTCGTGATCCGAGCCGTTCTGAAAGAAGTCAACCGAGGACTGCTGCTGGGGCATTGGCACATACTTGCAGACCACGGGGGGGCTTTCGCAAGGGTGCAACGGCACTCTTCCGAGATGGTCACAAGGTCATCTTCACCCAGGCAGGACACGCCACGTTTTTGTCACGCTTTGTCGGCGTGTCGAGTAGCCGTACGGACAGGTCAAGGTCACCGAACGGTGCGCCGGTCGAGACGATGCCCGGGCCGTCCCCCAGCTCGGATGACACGCCCTCACCAGGCCCGGAACGACAAAACCGCGGCGGGAGGCCACAACGCTGTGGCGCTCCCGTCGCGGAGTCCGGGTGAGGCGGCGGGTTACTGGTTGCGGAACCGGTTGATCGCCGTCTCGTGCTTCGCGCGCAGCTCGGGGTCGCGCACGCCGAGGCCCTCGGCCGGGGCCAGGCAGAGCACGCCGACCTTGCCCTGGTGGGCGTTGCGGTGCACGTCGTGCGCGGCCTGGCCGGTCTGGTCCAGGGCGTAGGAGCGCGACAGCGTCGGGTGGATCCTGCCGAGCGCGATCAGCCGGTTCGCCTCCCACGCCTCGCGGTAGTTGGCGAAGTGGCTGCCGATGATGCGCTTCAGGTTCATCCAGAGGTACCGGTTGTCGTACTGGTGCATGAACCCGGACGTCGAGGCGCACGTGACGATCGTGCCGCCGCGCTTGGCGACGTAGACGCTGGCGCCGAAGGTCTCGCGGCCCGGGTGCTCGAACACGATGTCCGGGTCGTCGCCGCCGGTCAGGGAGCGGATCTCCGCGCCGAACCGGCGCCACTCCGCGGTGTCCTGCGTGTGCTCGTCCTTCCAGAAGGTGTACGACGAGCGGTCGATCACCAGCTCGGCGCCCATGGCCCGGCACAGGTCGGCCTTCTGCGGGCTGGACACGACGCAGACCGGGGTCGCGCCGCCGTTGAGGGCGAACTGGGTGGCGTAGGAGCCGAGGCCGCCCGACGCGCCCCAGATGAGGACGGTGTCGCCCTGCTTCATCTGCGCGCCGTGGTGCGAGACGAGTTGCCGGTAGGCGGTGGAGTTGACCAGCCCCGGGCAGGCCGCCTCCTCCCACGACAGGTGCGCCGGCTTCGGCATGAGCTGGTTGGCCTTGACCAGGGCCAGCTCGGCGAGGCCGCCGAAGTTGGTCTCGAAGCCCCAGATCCGCTGCTGCGGGTCGAGCATCGTGTCGTCGTGCCCGGTCGCGTCCTCCAGCTCGACGCTGAGGCAGTGCGCGACCACCTCGTCGCCGGGCTTCCACTTGCTCACGCCCGGGCCGACCTTCAGCACCACGCCGGCGGCGTCGGAGCCGACCACGTGATACGGCAGGTCGTGCCGCTTCGCGAGGTCGTTGAGCCGTCCGTACCGCTGCAGGAATCCGAACGTCGACACCGGCTCGAAGATCGAGGTCCAGACGGTGTTGTAGTTGACCGCGCTGCCCATGACCGCGATCAGGGCCTCGCCGGGTCCGACCTCGGGGGTCGGGACCTCCTGCACGTGCAGGGACTTGCGGGGGTCCTTGTCGCGGGTGGCGAGGCCGTCGAACATGTCGGTCTCGTCGGCGCGCACGACCACGCCCCGGTACGACGAGGGCACCGGCAGGCCGGCCACGGCGCGCAGTTCGGCCGCCGGGTCCGCGGCACCTTCCGCCTGCATGATCGCGTCGAGGATGTGCTGCACCGATGGCTCCTAACGTCAGGGGTGAAGGCATCAAGGGTGAAACCGTGAAAGGCGGAGTGCCTATGGGGCTCGGCGACACATCTCGATGCCCTGCGCCGGACGTTACTGAACGGTAGCTAAATCAGGAACCGGCCTGTGAAGAAGTCCACTGACCACGTCAGGAGTGGTTGCTCGAAGCTGCGCGAAACGGCTCCACCAGCTCCACGAGTACGCCTCCGGCGTCTTTCGGATGCACGAAGTTGATGCGCGAGTCCGACGTGCCGCGGCGGGGTTCGTCGTACAGCAGCCGGACGCCCCGGGAGCGCAGCTCGGCGCAGGTCGCATCGATGTCGGCCACCGTGTAGGCGAGCTGCTGCATGCCCGGGCCGCTGCGGTCCAGGAACTTCGCGATCGTCGAGGACTCGTTGAGCGGGGCGAGCAACTGCAGGCAGCCGCCGGCGGTGGTCGGCCCGACCGACAGCATGGCCTCCCGCACCCCCTGCTCCTCGTTGGTTTCCTGATGGACGCAGCGCATGCCGAAGACGCGCGCGTAGAACTCGATCGCCGCGTCGAGATCCGCCACGGCGATACCGACGTGATCGATACGGAGAATGCCGACGGGTGAGATATCCAACTGCGGGTCGGAGGACGTCATGGCGATAGTCTGAACCCTAGTAATCGTTCAGTCGCGACGGTGCGATGTGAACCATCTCTCGAAAGGCCTCACGATGACTCAAGCGGTGATCGTCAGCGGCGCCCGCACCCCGATGGGGCGACTGCTCGGCGCGCTCAAGGACTTTCCCGCGACCAGGCTCGGCGGTGTCGCGATCAAGGCGGCGCTCGAGCGTTCGGCAGTGGCGCCCGAGCAGGTGCAGTACGTGATCATGGGCCAGGTGCTGACCGCCGGCGCCGGTCAGATGCCCGCCCGCCAGGCCGCCATCGAGGCCGGCATCCCGATGTCGGTGCCGGCGCTGACCGTCAACAAGGTCTGCCTCTCGGGCCTCGACGCGATCGCCCTCGCCGACCAGCTCATCCGGGCGGGCGAGTTCGACATCGTCGTCGCCGGCGGCATGGAGTCGATGACCAACGCCCCGCACCTGCTGGTCGGGCAGCGCCAGGGGTACAAGTACGGCGACGTCGTCATCAAGGACCACATGGCCCTCGACGGTCTCACCGACGCCTACGACCAGGTGTCGATGGGCGAGTCGACCGAGCGGCACGTGGCGCGGCTCGGCATCACCCGCGAGGCGCAGGACGCGTTCGGCGCGGCCAGCCACCAGAAGGCCGCCGCCGCGCAGAAGGACGGGCGCTTCGCCGACGAGATCGTGCCGGTGGAGATCCCGCAGCGCAAGGGCGACTCGCTGCTGGTCACCGACGACGAGCAGATCCGGCCCGAGACCACGGTCGAGACCCTGGCCAAGCTGCGGCCCGCGTTCAGCAAGGACGGCACGATCACCGCCGCCACCTCCTCGCCGATCTCCGACGGCGCCTGCGCGGTCGTGGTGATGAGCAAGGCGAAGGCGGAGGAGCTCGGGCTGACCTGGCTGGCCGAGATCGGCGCGCACGGCAACGTCGCCGGCCCCGACAACTCGCTGACCAGCCAGCCGTCCAACGCGATCAAGCACGCCCTGCAGAAGGCCGGCCTGACCGCCGACGACCTCGACCTGGTCGAGATCAACGAGGCGTTCGCGGCGGTGGGCGTGCAGTCGACCGCGGACCTGGGCGTCGACCCGGCGATCGTCAACGTCAACGGCGGCGCGATCGCGCTCGGCCACCCGATCGGGATGTCCGGCGCCAGGCTCGCCCTGACGCTCGCGCTGGAGCTGCGCCGCCGCGGCGGCGGCCTCGGTGCGGCGGCCCTGTGCGGCGGCGGCGGCCAGGGCGACGCGCTCCTGCTCCGCGTCCCCAAGCAGTGACCCGGACGCACCAGGCGCCCGCAACAGCGACCACCCGGCACCGCGTGACGCCGGAAACGGCGATCACGCGCCCCGGGCCGGTCAAGACGACGATCACGCGGCGCCACGCACCCGAAACGGCGATCGCGCGGCCCGAGGTGGGCGAAACGGTGATCACCCGGAGCTCGGCGGCGCTGGAAACGGCGCTCTCGCGGCCTCGCGCGGTCGACGCGGCGATCACACGGCGGCAGGCAATCGAAACGGCGATCACCCGGCCAGAGGTGGTCGAAGCCGCGATCACGCGGCGGCAGGTGGTCGGGGCGACGATCGCACGGGGCCCGGCGGCGCCGGAGACGGCGGCCGGCCGGGACCGCGCGGCGCCCGGGGCGTCGGACCCCGTGCGGCGCGGAGCGCCTGGAGCGGCGATCATCCAGTACATGCGGAACATCAGCGACGAGAGCAAGGAACGGCGACCGTGAGCGTCCGGCGGTCCCGGGACGTCCCGGAGCTGGTCGCGAAGGCGAGGGAGGGCGACCCTCGCGCCGTCGCGCGGCTGGTGTCGCTGGTTGAGGACGGCGACGAGGTGCTGCCGCAGGTCGCGGCGGCCCTGGCCCCGTACGCCGGCGACGCCCACGTGATCGGGCTGACCGGCTCGCCCGGCGTCGGCAAGTCGACCACCACCAACGAGCTGGTCCGCGCGTTCCGCAAGCAGGACCGGCGGGTCGGGGTGCTCGCGGTCGACCCGTCCAGCCCGTTCACCGGCGGGGCGATCCTCGGCGACCGGGTCCGGATGCAGGACCACGCCACCGACCCGGGCGTCTACATCCGCTCCATGTCCAGCCGGGGGCACCTCGGCGGGCTGTCGGCGGCGACCCCGCAGGCGGTACGGGTCCTCGACGGCGCCGGCTGCGACCCCGTCGTCGTGGAGACCGTCGGCGTCGGGCAGGCCGAGGTCGAGATCGCCGGCCTCGCCGACACGACGCTCGTGCTGCTCGCGCCCGGCATGGGCGACTCGATCCAGGCGGCCAAGGCCGGGGTGCTGGAGATCGCCGACATCTTCGTCGTGAACAAGGCGGACCGCGACGGCGCCGACGCCACGTACCGCGACATCCAGGGCATGATCGGGCTCGGCGAGCGGGCGCCCGGCCAGTGGCGGCCCAAGGTGCTGCGCTGCGCCGCGGTCAAGAACGAGGGCATCGACGAGATCGTGGCGACGATCGCGGAGCACCGGGCGCACCTGCAGGACACGGGCGAGCTGCGCCGCCGCCGCGAGAAGCGGGCCGCGGCCGAGATCGAGGCGATCGCGCTGGGCACGCTGCGTGGCCGGATGGAAGCCCTGCGGGACGGCGCCGTGCTGGCCGGTCTGGCCCGGAAAGTAGCGGACGGTGACCTGGATCCGCACTCCGCGGCGGCCGAGCTGGTGACCATGACCGAAAAGCGGAACGACCGCTAAGGTCTGCGGGTCAACCTTCAGCTCGACCAGCACAGGGGGCACATCTTGACGGCCTGGACCGTCATGCTGCGTGGCATCAGATACCGGGCCGGCCGGTCGTTCGTGGTCTTCGTCCTCGCCGTGACGGCGACCACGGCGGCCGTGCTCGCACCCGCGTACAGCCGTGCCGCGCAGCAGTCCGTGCTCACCGACGGCCTGTCCGCCGCGTCCACCGACGCGACCGGGCTGACCGCCGGGGCAAAGGGCACCGCAGACAGCGCCGCGTTCATGGACCTCGCCGAGATCCGGCTGGCCATGAACACCGCGCTCGCCAAGGACCAGCTGCTCGCCGACCGGCTCGACCTGCCGGTCGCGGCCATCGACACCGAGGTCACCTTCGGTGACGTGGGCGCCAAGCTCGCGTACCGCGACAACGCCTGCTACCACCTGGGCATCGACGGCGACTGCCCGGACGGACCGGGCCAGATCGCGATCAGCAGGCGCACCGCCGCGGCCCGTGACCTGAGGACCGGGGACCGGCTCACCGTCCACCTCGGGCCGGCGACCGGCGGGCACGACAAGACGTTCACGATCAGCGGCCTGTACACGCCGACCGACGCCGACGCCGCGTACTGGGGCCGCACGTCCTACTTCAACGCCAGCGACAGCACGGCCGACGCGCTGTTCACGATGACCGAGGACGACCTGCGCCAGGAGCGCACCGCCACCCTCGCGACCCGCCTGGAGTACCCGCTGCGCGCCGACCGGGTCAGGCTCGACGACGTCGCCGGGCTCCGCGACGGCATCCAGACCCTGGGTGACCGCCTGCGCGGCCAGGAGCTGGAGGTCACCACCACCCTCCCGGCGGTGCTGCGCGACATCGACACCGACCGGGCCAGCATCGGCCGGACCGCGCCGGTCATCGCCGTGCCGCTGCTGCTGCTGTGCTGGTTCGTGCTGTTCCTGCTCGTCGCGTCGCTGACCGAGGAGCGGGCACCGGAGATCGCGCTGGCGAAGCTGCGCGGCTACCCGGCCGGTCGGGCCGGCAGGTTCGGCCTCGGCGAGGTGCTGCTGCTGACCGTGGCCGCCACGCCCGCCGGGATCGCCGCCGGGCTGCTGCTCGTGCAGCTGGCCGCGGGCGCGCTGCTCGCCGACGGGGTCCGGGTCGAGGTGCGCTGGCCGGTCTTCGCCGCCGCGGGTGTCGCCCTCGCCGCCGGGGTCGCCGCCACCGTGCTCGCCGGCCGGCAGACCCTGGCCCGGCCGGTCCTCGGCCTGCTGCGCCGCGTCCCCGAGCGCGGCGGCCTGCGGGCCGGGGTCGCCGACGGCGTCGTCGTGGCGCTCGCCGCGGCCAGCCTCGCCGCCGCCGTCAGCGACCGCGGCTCGCCCCTGGCGCTGCTCGCGCCGCCGCTGATCGCGCTCGTCGTCGGCGTCGCCGCGGCGCGGCTGCTCAGCCTGTGGTCGCACGCGCGGCTGCGCATCGCCCGCCGGCGCGGCAGGATCGTGCCGCTGCTGTCCGCCGCGCAGCTGTCCCGCCGCCCCGGCGGCGGGCGGCTCGTCGTCGTGGTCACCGTCGCGGTGGCGCTGCTGACCTTCGCCGCGACCGCGTGGGACGCCGCGGCGCAGGCCCGCCGTGACACCGCCGACGACACCGTCGGCGCGCAGCGGGTCCTCACCGTCGCGGCCGACCACCCGTCCGCCCTGCAGGCGGCCGTCGACAAGGCCGACCCGGGCGGGCACGCCATGGCCGTCGTCCGGGCCAGCCAGCGCTTCGACAACGCCCCCGTCGAGCTGCTCGGGGTCCAGTCGGGCCGGCTCGCGGACGTCGCGGTGTGGCGCGGGCACTCCCGGGCCGACGTCGGCGCGCTCGCCGCCCGGCTGCACCCGGACGTCGCCGCGCCGCTGCGGCTCGGCAAGGACGTCGCCGCCGAGATCACCGTCGACGCGCTGCCGGCCCGCCCGGCGCTGCGGGTCGCGGCGATCGTCGCCGCGCCGGGCCAGCCGCCCCGCACGGTCGCGCTCGGCGGGCTGGCGAAGGGGACGAGGACCTACCACGCCACCCTCACCGGCTGCGCCGCCGGCTGCCGGCTCGTCGGCCTCGCCATCGGGCGGGCCGCCGGCGGCGGCGAACCCTTCGCCGTCAGCGTCGCCGTCCGCGCGCTGAGCAGCGACGGCGGGGCCCTCACGCCCGGCTTCGACCTGGCCGGCCGCTGGCGGGCCAGGCAGGACACGGTCAGCGTCCGGTCGGGTGCGGCGCTGGGCGTCACCGTCGAGAGCGGCGACCCGGCCGACGCCGTCGTCGAGCACATCGACACGCCCGACGCGTTGCCCGCGGTCCTCGCCGGCGGCGCGCCCACCGACGACGCGGCCGCGGCGACGTTCAAGCTGCCCGGGTTCTCCGAGCAGCCGCAGCCGTTCACGGTCGCGGCGCACGCCGGCAGCCTGCCCAGGGCCGGCCGGCGCGGGGTGCTGTTCGACCTCGACTACGCCACCCGGATGGCCGAGCGCGGCGCGAGCCTCGCCGACAACGCCTCCCTGCGCTACGAGGTGTGGGCCTCCGCCGCCGCGCCCGCCGACCTCGACCGGCGGCTCGCCGAGGCCGGGGTGCAGGTGCTGCGGACCGAGACCATCGACGGGCGGCTGGCGCAGCTCGCCCGCCGCGCGCCGGCCCTCGGCCTGTGGCTCTACCTGCTCGCCGGCGGCGCCGCGATCCTCCTCGCGATCGGGGTCGTGCTGCTCACCGCGTACGTCGGGGTCCGCGCCCGCCTCTACGAGCTCGCCGCGCTGCGGGTCGCCGGGGTCCGGGCCGGGCAGCTGCGCAGGGCGGTGTTCCGGGAGTACCGGGCGCTGCTCGGCGTCCCGCTCGTCGTCGGCCTCGCCGCCGGGCTGCTCGGCGCGATGGTGATGCTGCCGGGCATCCCGCTGGTCACCGTCGGGGTCGCCACGCCGATCGCCTGGCGTCTCACCATGGGCGCCCTGCCGGTGGCGGTCGCGGCCGCCGTCGTCGGTCTGGCGGCGGCGGTACTGATGGTGCTCCGCCTCCTCGGCCGGGCCACCCCGGAGCGGCTGCGGGACGGTGCCTCGTGAGCGGGCCGGAGCGCAGCGGAGGGCTGCTCACCATGAGCTCAGTGCTTGGCTCAGGCCGGCGCCGGAGCGCAGCGGAGGTAACGGTGTGAGCGGGCCGGAGCGCAGCGGAGGTGACGGTGTGAGCGGGCCGGAGCGCAGCGGAGTGGCTGCTCACCATGGATGCGGTATTGGCTCAGGCCGGCGCCGGAGCGCAGCGGAGGTGACGGCGTGAGCGGGCTCGCGGTGACGTGCCGGGGGCTCGTCTACATCTACCGCCTGGAGGGCTACGACGTCGTCGCCCTGTCCGGGGTCGACCTCGACATCTCCGCGGGCGAGTCGGTCGCCCTGCTCGGCCCGTCCGGGTCCGGCAAGTCGACCCTCCTGTCGCTGCTCGCCGGCCTCCTGCCACCGTCGGCGGGCCGGGTCAGCGTCGGCGAGCACGACCTCGCCAGGGCCACGCCCGCCGAGCTGCAGCAGCTGCGGGCGACCGACGTCGGCGTCGTGCTGCAGGGCGCGTCGCGCAACCTGCTGCCGTACCTGACGGCCGAGCAGAACATCCGCTTCGCCCAGCGCGGCGTCCCCGGCGACCGGCGCCGGCAGCTGCCAGACCCGCGCGAGGTGCTCGCGACGGTCGGCCTGAGCGGGCGGGGACGCAACCGGCAGCGGCCGCAGCGACTCTCTCCTGGTGAGCGTCAACGGTTGGCGCTCGCCGTCGGGCTGGCCGCCCGCCCGGGACTGCTGCTCGCCGACGAGCCGACCAGCCAGCTCGACACCCACGCCCGCGACGAGGTGCTCCTCGCCCTGGACGCGGTGCGCCGGGCCGGCACGACGGTGGTCGTCGTGACGCACGACCCGGACGTCGGCCGGCGGATGGGCCGCACCGTCACCATCCGGGACGGGCGGGTCGGCGCCGAAGGCCGTCGCGGGGAGGACTACGCGGTGGTCGGCCGCGACGGTACGGTGCACCTGCCGCAGGAGGTGCTGCGCATGCTGCCGCCCGGTTCGCTGGTCGGCGTCGAGCCGCAGCCCGACGGCACGGTGCTGCTCGTGCCCGCCCGGTCTCACACGTTGTTGGAGGACATGCAGTGAAGACGTTGACGGTCGACGGTGTCACGGTGGCGTACGAGCGCGACCATCCCGTGCTGCGCGACGTCTCGGTGGTCGTGTCCCCGGGGCAGATCCTCGCCGTCACCGGTCCGTCCGGTGCCGGGAAGACGACCCTGCTGTGGGCGATGGCGGGCCTGCTGAGGCCGGCGGCCGGCACCGTGGCGGTCGACAGCACGCCGCTGCGCGACCGCGACCACGCCGTGGCCGAGAAGGTCGTGCTGATCCCGCAGGACAACGGGCTCGCCGCGATCCTCACCGCGCAGGAGAACATCCAGGTCGCGATGATCGCCGGCGGCGCGGCCCCGGCCGACGCCCGGCGGGCGACCGTGTCGTCGCTGGAGCGCCTCGGCCTCGGCGGCCAGGCGGACCAGCTCGTCGAGGAGCTCTCCGGCGGCCAGCAGCAGCGCACCGCGATCGCCCGGGGCCTGGCCCTGCACGGCGCCGTGGTGCTCGCCGACGAGGTGACCAGCGAGCTGGACTCGACCAACCGGCAGAAGGTCATGGAGATCCTGCAGGAGGAGGCCCGCCGGGGCGCGGCGGTCGTCTTCGCCACCCACGACCCGGAGGCCGCGGCCGCCTGCGACCGCGAGCTGCACCTCTCCGACGGGGTCGCCCAACTGGTCCGTTAGGACCTGCCCGGGGGTGGCCGGGCGCGAGTACGCTCGCGCTCGGCCACTGACCTAGGGGAGTACAGACATGACCGACGTGACCGCGGGTCTGCCCACGCAACGCACCGATGTGGACGACCCGGACATGACCGGCGACGCGCTCGCCATCGAACCGGCCACCCCGGGATCCGTCGCGGGCGCCTCCGCCGCCGAACGGGTCACCACCTTCGCGTCCGACGCCGCCGAGCGGGTCGGGGAGTTCGCGACCACGACGGCCGCCGCGTCCGGGCGGATCGCGTCGCAGGTCGTCGACCGGCTGCGCAACAACGCCGAGCTGGCCGCGGAGCGGGGCACCACCACCATCGCCGACGAGGTGGTCGAGAAGATCGCCGGCATCGCCGCCCGTGAGGTCCCCGGCGTCTACGACCTCGGCGGCGACGTCGCCCGGGTCTTCGCCTCGGTCCGCGACCGGATCGGTCTCGGCGACGACGAGCGCGAGAACGGCAACCGTGGCGTGAGCGTCCGGCTGGAGGGCACCTCCGCGGCCGTACGGGTCACGCTCGTCATCGAGTACGGCTTCGTGCTGTACTCCGTCGCCGAGAAGGTCCGGGCCAACGTCATCGGCGCGGTCGAGAACCTGCTCGGCCTGGAGGTCACCGCGGTCGACATCGTCGTGGACGACGTCCACGTCAGCGACAAGCTTCCGGAGTCGCAGGCGGCGTCGGCCGCGTAGGGTAAACGCTGCATGACGGAGGGTGGGAGTTACCCCGCCCTCCTGAGCGATCGTTCAGGAAGCGCATACCATCGACGGTGAGACGGACACCCCGATCACCGCGAGGAGCGCCGACACCCCATGGACGCCCACGACATCGCCGAGGGCCGCGCCCGCTGGCAGCGCCGCTATGACGAGGCCCGCAAGCGCGACGCCGACTTCACCACCCTGTCCGGGACCCGGCTCGACCCGGTCTACGGGCCTCCCGAGGGTGCCGACGTGCCGGGCTTCGAGCGCATCGGCTGGCCCGGCGAGTTCCCCTACACGCGCGGCCTGCACCCCACGGGGTATCGCGGCCGCACCTGGACCATCCGGCAGTTCTCCGGCTTCGGCAACGCGCAGCAGACCAACGCGCGCTACAAGATGCTGCTCGGCGCCGGCGGCGGCGGGTTGTCGGTCGCCTTCGACATGCCGACGCTGATGGGCCGCGACTCCGACGACCCGCAGTCCCTCGGCGAGGTCGGCCACTGCGGCGTCGCCATCGACTCCGCCGCCGACATGGACGTGCTCTTCGACGGCATCCCGCTGGCGGACGTCACCACCAGCATGACCATCTCCGGCCCGGCCGTCCCGGTCTTCTGCATGTATCTGGTGGCCGCCGAGCGCCAGGGCGCCGACCTCCGCGGGCTCGACGGCACCCTGCAGACGGACATCTTCAAGGAGTACATCGCGCAGAAGGAGTGGCTCTTCCCGCCCGAGCCGCACCTGCGCCTCATCGGCGACCTCATGGAGTTCTGCGGCCGGGAGATCCCGCGCTACAAGCCGCTGTCCGTCTCCGGCTACCACATCCGCGAGGCCGGCTCGACCGCCGCGCAGGAGCTCGCCTACACCCTGGCCGACGGCTTCGGCTACGTGGAGCTGGGCCAGTCCCGCGGCCTCGACGTCAACAGGTTCGCGCCGGGGCTCAGCTTCTTCTTCGACGCGCACATCGACTTCTTCGAGGAGATCGCGAAGTTCCGCGCCGCCCGGCGGATCTGGGCCCGCTGGCTGCGCGACGTCTACGGCGCCACCAGTGAGAAGGCGCTCTGGCTCAAGTTCCACACGCAGACGGCCGGCGTCTCGCTGACCGCGCAGCAGCCCTACAACAACGTCGTGCGCACCGCGGTCGAGGCGCTCAGCGCGGTCCTCGGCGGCACCCAGTCGCTGCACACCAACGCCCTCGACGAGACCCTGGCGCTGCCCACCGACGAGGCCGCCGAGATCGCCCTGCGCACGCAGCAGGTGCTGATGGAGGAGACCGGCGTCACCAACGTCGCCGACCCGCTCGGCGGCTCCTGGTATGTGGAGGAGCTGACCGACCGCATCGAGGCCGAGGCCGAGGCGATCTTCCAGCGGATCCGGGACATGGGCGGCGACGGCACCATCACCGCGGGCATCCTGCGCGGCATCGAGGACGGCTGGTTCATGTCGGAGATCGCCGACAGCGCGTTCGTCTACCAGCAGGCCCTGGAGAAGGGCGACAAGCGGGTCGTCGGGGTCAACGTGCACACCGGGTCGCTGACCCGGGAGCTGGACATCCTGCGGGTCTCGCACGAGGTGGAGACCGAGCAGAACAAGCTCCTCGGCGCCCGCCGCGCCGAGCGGGACAACGACCTGGTGCGGCAGCGGCTGGAGCAGATGGTGGCGGTCGCGCGGACCGGCGGCAACATGATCCCGGCGATGCTGGACGCGTGCCGGGCCGAGGCGACCCTCGGCGAGATCTGCGGAGCCCTCAAGGACGAGTGGGGCATCTACCGCGAGCCCGCGAGGTTCTAGCGGCGGCAGTTACCTAACCGCAATGCAACCGGTCCCTCTCCCGGCTGGTCTACCTACGAACGACCTTGACCGACGGGGGAGGGGCCTTGCTGGCACTCGTGCTCGCAGCGTTGCGGGCCAGGCGGACCCAGGCGCTGACGTTGCTGCTGCTGAGCACGCTCGCGGCGGCCGCGGCGGCCGCCGCGCCCTGGTATGTCCTGGCGTCCACCGAGCGCATCGCGACCCGTCACGTGGACGCCGCGCCGATCCAGGAGCGGTCCCTGGAGACCGTCGGTGAGGGTGCGGTCGAGGGTGGGTCCGTCGCGGCGTACCTGGAGGCCAACGAGCGCCTCACCCGGTCGGTCGTGGAGCTGGAGGGGTTCACCTCCTACACGTCGGCCTATCTGGTCGGCTCGCTGTTCGCGACGTCGGCGCAGGACGACGGCCGCACCATCGGCGTGAAGCGCGAGACCGACTCCCCGCTGACGTTGCGCACCGGCGCGTGCGAGCACGCCACCATCGAGGGGCGCTGCGCGACCGCCGCGGACGAGGTGATGCTCAGCTACCGCACCGCTCACTGGCTGGGCGCCAAACCCGGCGACAAGGTCACCTACGAGGCGACCAACATCCTCGGCTCGTCCCAGTTCACGGTCGTCGGCATCTACCGGCCGGACAACCCGGCCGACCCGTTCTGGAGCAGCAACGCCCAGCTGATCGCGGTCGACCTGCCGGCCGGCGCGCCGCCGGAGATCACCGAGCCGGTCGACGACGCGATCCTCGCCGGCCCGGCCTTGTTCGACCAGCTGAAGCCCGACAAGGCGCGCTTCATCGTCGACCTGGTCGCCGAGCCGAAGCTCTTCGTCGACAACTCCCCGTCGGAGGTCCGCGCCTTCCTCGACGCGGCGACGGTCAAGGCCGCCAACAACCGGCTCACCATGTACACCAGCATCTATTCGACCGTCGACCGGGTCGAGCGGGACCGGCGGCTGCTGAGCCTCGGCGTCCCCGTGGGCGCGTTCCAGCTGCTGCTGCTGTGTTGGTTCGCGCTGTACCTCGCGGTCAAGTACACCGGCGACGAGCGCCGCCCGGACGTCGGGCTGGTCAAGCTGCGGGGTGCGACCCGCGGCCGGACCTGGGCGCTCGTCGGCGGGCAGAGCGCGGTGCCGATGCTGGCCGGGGCGGTGCTCGGGCTCCCGCTCGGCTATCTGGTGGCCGTCTCGGTCACCGGCACGATCGACGACCCGGCGGTCGTCTCGCAGGCGGCGTCGCTGTCCGTCGCCGCGGTCGTCGTCGCCGTGGTCGGCGCGATGCTGGCCGCGCTGCTCGCCGAGCGGCGCGCGCTGGGTGCCTCGGTCGCGGAGCTGCTGCGGCAGGCGCCGGGGCGGGCCCGCGCGTGGCGGGACCTGTTCGACCTGGTGCTGGTGATCGTCGCCGGGATCGCCGTGTACCAGGTGAAGACCCGCGCCTCCGGTGACGCGGCGGGGCTCGCGCTGCTGGCGCCCGGGCTGGCCGCGCTCGCCTTCGCGCTCGTCGCGTCGCGGGCGATCACCGCGACCGCCGGCCGGCTGGTCGAAGGGGCGCTGCGGCACGGCCGCCCGGCCCGCGCGCTCACCGCCATCTACCTGGCCCGCCGCCCCGGGGTGCACCGGCTCGCCGCGCTGATGATCGTGACCGTGGCGCTGCTCGGCACGTCGTACATCACCTGGGACAGCGGCCGCAGCGCCGGGCGGGCGAGGGCCGAGCTGGAGGTCGGCGCCGACCGGGTGCTCACCGTGCGCGCCGAGAACCGGCTCGCCCTGCTGCACGCGGTCCGCGCCGCCGACCCGTCCGGGAAGCAGGCGATGGCGGTGGTGCAGTCGCTGCGCTCCGCCCAGGACCGGGTCCTGCTGGTCGACAGCCCGCGGCTGCCGGCCGTGGCCACCTGGCGCCCCGAATACGGGATGACCGCCGAGCAGGCCGCCGCCGCGCTGCACCCGAAGGCGCCCGAGCCGGTCATGGTCACCGGCGGGGAGCTGACCTTCGACCTGGACGTGGTGATGACCGCGCCGGAGCGGGGCCGGACGCTCTTCTTCGAGGCCGTCCTCGCCGAGCCCGACGGCGACCGCCTGGTCGCCCGGGTCGGCCCGCTCGTCGAGGGCGCCGCGGTGCTGAAGGCGCCGATCCCGGCCTGCGCCACCGCGCCCGGCTGCCGGCTCAGCTCCCTGGCCATCATGCAGAGCACGCTGGACCAGAAGGTGTTCTTCGCCGCCCGGCCCGGCATCGACGTCACCGTCCGTGGCCTGTCCACCGGGTCGCCGGTGCTCGGCGCCGACGCCCTCGCCGACCGCAGCCGATGGCGGCTCGCGGTCTCCCCGGCACCGCCCAACCTCATCGTCACGCCGACCGCCGAGGGGATGCTGCTGCGGGTCGCGCCGCTGCGCCCCGGCCCGGCGTCCGACGCGGGCGTCTACCCGGTCGACACGCCCGCCCCGATCGCATCGATCCGCGCCAAGCGGCTCCAGCAGCGCATCGCCGGCGACCAGCGGGTCACCTACGGCTCGGCGTCGATCGCCGAGCGGATCGTGGGGGACGCGACCCGCCTGCCCCGCCTCGGCGACCAGGGCGTGCTCGTCGACCTCGAATACGCCGACCGGCTCGGCGCCGACTTCGGCGCGGGCGAGTCGATGCAGGTCTGGCTCGCCCCGGGCGCGCCGCGCGACATCGCCGACCGTCTCACCGAGCAGGGGCTGATCGTGCAGGGCGAGGAGAGCATCGACGCCACCGCCGCCCGGTACGCGTCCTTCGGCCCGCCGCTGACCCTGCAGTTCATGCTGCTGTCGGCGATCATCGGGGTCGCGCTGGCGATCGGCTCGGCCACCGTGGTCGCCGCCGTCGAGCGCCGGCCGCGGGCCCGGGAGCTGGGCGCGCTGCGGGTGCAGGGCGCGCCGGCCCGCGTCGTGCAACGCGTCGCCGTCGAGGGGTACCTCATCCTCGTCGGCGTCTCGATCCTCACCGGGGTGCTGCTGGTCGTGCTGATCCGGGCCTACATCGGTGACGTCCTGCCGTACTTCGCCGACGGATGGAGCGCACGATGACCGGGCCGGAGCGCAGCGCAGTGCCTGGGCATCATGGGCACAGTTTCGGATCACGGCGGCGCCGGAGCGCAGCGGAGGTGACGGCATGACCGGGCCGGAGCGCAGCGCAGTGCCTGGGCATCATGGGCACAGTTTCGGATCACGGCGGCGCCGGAGCGCAGCGGAGGTGACGGCGTGATCGGCCTTGTGATGTCGATGATCCGGGCGCGGCCAGGGCAGGCGGTCACGGCGTTCGTGCTCGGGATGCTCGCCATGGCGGCCGCGGTGAGCGCGCCGGTCTACATCACCACCGCCGACCGGGCCGTGGTGGCCAGCGAGGTCGCCGCGGCGCCCGTCAACGAGCTGGTCGTGCAGGCCCGCCGCGAGTCCAAGGCCGGCGACCGCGCCTTCGAGGACCTCGCGCCGAAGGTGTTCGTCTTCCCCGGCTTCTCCACCATCTTCAGCGCCGAGACCAACACCTACGTGCAGAGCCCCGTGCCGGGCGTCGACGCGATCGCGCCGCGGTTCGTCTACCGCGACGGGGCGTGCGAGCACGTCCGGATCGTCGAGGGCCGCTGCTACATCAGCCAGAGCGAGATCATCCTCAGCAAGGCGACGCTCGACCAGCTCAAGATCAAGATCGGCGCGTCCCTGGACGTCGACTGGGGCACGTTCGACGCCGAAGGTCAGGAGTGGGTGCCGTTCGGCAAGCCTACGGTCATGTCGGTCATCGGCGCGTACGAGCCGATCGACGCGGCCGAGCAGTACTGGGCCGACTTCGGCTACTTCGACGAGCGCGCGTCGGCCCGGCGGACCACCGCGCCGATCCTCGCCAACCGGCTCACCCTGGAGTCGGTCCAGCGGCTCAACGAGCGGCAGGCCCTCGACGTCGTCATCGACCACGCCGCGATCACCGGTGAGAGCCTCGTCGCGGTCAACGCCGCCGTGGAGAGCGGCCGGGCGCAGCTCGCCGGCCTGTCCGGGTCGCCGACGGTCAAGGCCGACCTGCCGTTCCTGCTGGCCCGCATCGAGCGCGACCGGAGCCTGGTCGCCCAGGTCGTGCCGGTCGGCGCCGTGCCGCTGGTGCTGTTGTGCTGGTTCGTGCTCTTCGTCGCCGTGGCCTCCGCGACCGCTGAGCGCCGCCGCGAGCTGGGGCTGATGTCCCTGCGCGGGGTCACGTTCCCGCGCCGCTGGTGGCTCGCCGCCGGCGAGAGCATCGTGCCGATCCTGCTCGGCGCCGCCGCCGGCTTCGTGCTCGGCCACTACCTCGTCCGGCTCGCCGCCTGGCTGCTGCTGGGCGCCAGCGGCGACGTGCCGTTCAAGGAGGGCGCCAACCTGTGGGCCCTGGTCGCGCTCGGCGGCGCGCTCGGCGCGGCGGTCCTCGCCCAGCGGGCCGAGCTGGCGAAGAAGACCATCGACCTGCTGCGCAACGTGCCGAGCCGGCTGTCCCGGTGGGGCGCCCCGGTCTTCGAGGTCGCGGTGGTGGTACTGGCCGTCGTCGCCGTGCTGCAGCTGCGCGAGGGCGACAGCGGGCTCACCGGCTTCGCGATCTTCGGACCGTCGCTGGTGGTCATCGCGTTCGGCCTGCTCGCCGCCCGCGGCGTGCTGCCGCTCGCCGAGCGCAACGGCCGGCGGGCGCTGCGGCGCGGGCGGATCGGCCCGACGCTCGCCGCGTACGCGATGGCCCGCCGCCCCGGCAGCCAGCGCATCCTCGCCCTGTTCGTGATCGCGATCGCGCTGGCCTGCTTCGCGGCGACCGCGGCGACCGCCTCCGCCGACAACCGGGACCTGCGGATCCGGGTCGAGCTCGGCGCCGACCGGGTGCTCACCGTCGAGCCGGTCAGCCGCACCGAGCTGCTCAGCAAGGTCCGCGAGCTGGACCCGGCCGGCGACTTCGCGATGGCCGCGGCGATGCTGCCGAAGTCGGAGGACTCCGCCGTGCCGCGGGTGCTCGGCGTCGACAGCGAGCGGCTCGCCAAGGTCGCGCTGTGGAACGACACCCACGTCACCGCCGCCGAGGCCGCCGCGCTGCTGCGCCCCGACGTCCCCCGGGACAGCGTCATCCTGGACAACAAGGACGTGACGCTCGACATCACCGTGAGCAACCTCGTCGACGCGTTCCGGGTCAGGTTCATCGCGGTCGTCATCCCGCTGGACGGCTCGGCCGCCGGCGAGGTCGATTTCGGCGCACCGCAGCTGGGGCGGCACACGTACATCAGGAACCTCCCGATGTGCGTCAACAAGTGCCGGCTGGCGGCGCTGCGGATCAGACAGCCGGAGGACCGCGGCTTCGACGCCACGATCACCCTGCACTCCCTGGCGCAGCGCGGCGAGACGATCACCGACTTCGGCAACGCCGAGGAGTGGCGCGTCCCGGAGACCCCGGGCCCCGTCCTGATCGTGCCGGAACTGCGGACCGAGGACGGCGGGCTGCAGATGAAGGTGGCCGGCTACAAGGGCGCCGACGTCGCGTTCACGCTCCTGCCGACCGACGCGCCGACGCCGATGCCGGTCATCATGGGCCGCGCCGCCCGCATCGGCGAGTTCATGGCCGGCTTCGACGGCGGCCGGATCGCCGTCAAATCCGCCGGCGAGGTCGAGCAGGTGCCGCGGATGGGCTCGAAGGGCGGCCTGGTCGACCTCGACTACACCGAGCGGCTCTCCGCCGGCAGCGCCGACACGATCTCCCCGCAGGTCTGGCTCAACGAGAAGGCCCCCGCGGACATCCTCGCCAAGGTCGACGCCGTCGGCCTGCGCGTCATGACCGACGAGCGGATCCGCCCGCTGCGCGACGCCCTCGACGAGCAGGGGCCCGCGGTCGCGCTGCGCTTCCACGAGCTCGCCGCCGGGCTCGCCGTGCTCCTCGCCGGCGGCGCCCTCTGGCTCGTGACCGCCCTGGACCGGCAGCGCCGCCGCGGCGAGCTGCGGGCACTGCGGGCCCAGGGCGTCGGCCGCCGGGACGCGTCCGCCAACGGCTACCTGGCGCTGGTCGGCACCGCGGCGGTCATCGGGCCGTTCGCCGCGATGAGCTGCTGGCTCCTGGTGCGCGAACATCTTCCGGTGTTTACTGACGACCCCGGCACCTTCCCGGTGCCGATCTGGCCGTCGCCGCTGCCCGTCGCCGTGGCGTGGCTGGCGGCCGTGCTGATCCTCGCCGGCGTGGCGCTCCTCGCCGGTGCCCGACTCCGTGCCGCGACCAGACAGCGATAAAGGGGACTGCTCATGAACGGGTTGGCGGTGGCCTGCCGGCGGGTCGTGCACATCTACCGGGCCGAGGCCGGTGACGTCGTGGCGCTCGCCGGCGTCGACCTGTCGATCGGGCCGGGGGAGACCCTCGCCCTCGTCGGGCCGTCCGGCTCCGGCAAGTCGACGCTGATCGCGTTGCTCGCCGGGCTCATGCGGCCCTCCGCGGGCCGGGTCAACATCGGCACGTACGACATGGGCAAGCTCTCCGACGGTGAGATCGCCCGCCTGCGCGGCACCGAGATCGGCGTCGTGCTGCAGGGCGCGGCCCGCAACCTGCTGCCCTACGCGACGCTGCACCGCAACATCTGGCTCGCCCAGCGGCGCGCCGCCCGCACCGAGGGCATCAAGCTCGACGACCCGGACCGCATCCTCGACCTCGTCGGCCTGCCCGGCCTCGGCCGCTCCCGCATCGACGAGCTCGCGCCCGGCGCCCGCCAGCGCGCCGCCCTCGCCGTCGGCATCGCCGCGGGACCCGGCCTGCTGCTCGTCGACGAGCCCACCAGCCAGCTCGACACCGCCGGCCGCGACGAGGTCCTCGAAGCCCTCGAGACGGTCAACCAGGAGCGCAACACGACCATCGTCGTCGTCACCCACGACGGTGACGTCGGCACCCGCCTCGGCCGCGCCGTGACCATCCGCGACGGCCGCGTCGGCGCCGAGGGCCGCGACGGTCAGGACTTCGCGGTCGTCGCCGGGGACGGCACCGTGCAGCTGCCGCCGGAGGTCCTGGGCGACTTCCCGCCCGGCACCCTCTTCACCGTCGAGCACATCGACGGCGCCGTCACACTGGTGGCAGGGGGATCCGACCGGTCACTTGCGGCGGACCACTTGGGGCACGTGCAAAACTAGCTCCATGAGCGACCCAAGGCAGACCCAGTCGATCTTCACCCGCGGGGCGGTGGACCTCGGCGCCCTGGCCCGGAGCAATCAGGCCGCGGCGCAGCGATCTGCCCAGCCTGCCGCCGCGCCGAGCTCCGCCTATGTCTTCGACGTCACCGAGGCCAACTTCCAGGACGCCGCGCTGCAGCGTTCGGTCACCACCCCGGTCGTCCTGGACTTCTACGTCGAGGGAAGCCAGCCGCACCAGCAGTTCTCCCCGCTGCTGGAGAAGCTGGCCGCCGACGGCGAGGGCACCTGGCTGCTCGGCCGCGTCGACATCGAGGCCAACCCGCGGCTCGCCCAGATGTTCCGCATCCAGGGCATCCCGTTCGTCGTCGCGATCGTCGGCGGGCAGCCGGTCGACGCGTTCAACCAGATGCTGCCCGAGTCGCACCTGCGCCAGTGGATCGACGCGGTCCTCAAGGCCGCCGGCGTCGAAGTCCAGCGCGGCGACGACCCGCGGCTGCTCGCCGCCGACGACGCGCTCATGGACGGCGACCTCGACGGCGCCGAGCAGGCCTACAAGGCCATCCTCGCCGACACGCCCGCCGACCCGATCGCCGAGTCGGGCCTCGCCCAGGTCGCGCTGCTGCGCCGCACCTCGGGGCTGGACCCGGCGGCGGTCCTCGCGGCGGCCGGCGACGACCTCCCCTCGCAGCTGCTCGCCGCCGACATCGAGGTGCTGACCGGCCAGGCCGACCTCGCGTACAAGCGCCTCATCGACCTTGTCCGCCGCACCCCCGGCGACGAACGCGAGACCGTGCGCAAGCACCTCGTCTCGCTGTTCACCGTCGCGGGGCCCGACGACCCCGCGGTCGCCAAAGCCCGCCGGGCGCTGGCGAGCGCGCTGTTCTGAGCCGGGGCGGGATGCGCCGGATCGCCGTCGTCGACGCACCGAGCAACCTGGGGTTGCGGCCACCGACCGCAACCTCGGTCCCCGGCTGCGCGAAAGCACCCGGTGCGCTGCGCGACAGCGGCCTGCTGGCCCGGCTGGGCGCCCGCGACGCGGGGTGCATCACCCCGCCCCGCTACGACCCGGCCGGCTGGCAGCCCGGCGACGGCGTCGCCCAGGCGGACGAGATCGCGGTCTTCGTCCGCCGGCTCGCCGACCGGATCGGCGCCGTCCTCGCCTCCGGCGACTTCCCGGTCGTCCTCGGCGGGGACTGCTCCATCCTGCTCGGCGCCGGGCTGGCGATGCGGCGGCACTCCGCCGAGCTCGCCGGCCGGGTCGGGCTCGTCTACGTCGACGGGCACTCCGACTTCCGCCACGAGGGCAACGCCTCCTACGTCGGCGCCGCCGGGGGTGAGGCGCTCGCCCTGGCCACCGGCCGCGGGCAGAGCAACCTCGCCTCGATCGAGCAGCGCCGGCCGTATTTCCGCGACGTCGACGTCGTCCTGCTCGGCATCCGCACGCACGACGAGTATCGCCTCGACCTGCAGGCCGCCGGCATCGTCGCCCGCGCGGTGCCGGAGCTGCGCTCCCACGGCGCCGCCCGGTCCGCCCAGTGGGCCCGCGACCAGCTGCGCGACTGCGCCGGCTTCTGGGTGCACGTCGACGTCGACGTCCTCGACCCGGCGGTCATGCCCGCGGTCGACGCGCCCGACGTGGGCGGGATCGCCTACCGGGAGCTGGAGATCCTGCTCAGCGGCCTGGTCAGCGACCCGCGCTGCGTCGGCGTGCAGGTCACCGTCTTCGACCCGGACTACGACCCCGACGGGCAGTACGCCCGCGAGGTCACCGACGTGCTCGTCGCCGGCCTGGAGCCGCTCATCACGTCGTCGGCGCTGGCGGCCACCGACCTGACCCCGGTCGTCTCCGCCCCGCCGCTGCAGGCCCCTTTCGCTCCCGCGTCCTTCGCGCCGGTGTTCGACCCGGCCGCGGAGCTGACCATCGATCGGCTCGCCGACGAGGTGTCGCCTTCCGGCCCGGCGGAGCCGCCGGAGCCACCGGCCGTGCCGGATGCGCCGGACGCATCGGACGGTGGGACGGCGCTCGCCGGCGAGGAGCCCGCTGCGGACCCGCGGGCAGAGCTGGACGACGAGTTCACCGCGGACGTGCCGGACGAGCCCGTCGATGAGTTCGCCGCGGACCTGCCGGCCGGGTCGGTGGACGAGTTCGCCGCGGGCGTGCCGGATGACGAGTTCGCCGCGGACCAGTCGGCCGGGCCGGTTGCCGGGTTCGCCGCGGACGCACCGGCCGTGCCGGATGACGGGTTCGCCGCGAGCGTGCCGGATGAGCCCGTCGATGAGTTCTCCGTTGACGTGCCGGATGAGCCGGGCGACGAGCCGGCTGACGACGTCCGGGGTGAGCCGGCGGAGGACCCGGCGCACGGTCGCGGCGGCGAGCCGGACGCGGACCCCGCAGACCCGGGGCGCGCGCAGGCACCGGACGACGTCCCCGCCGGCGGCCCGGCGCACGATCCGGTCGACCTGGCAGCCGCGCCGGTCGACGCCTCCGCCGAGCCCGAGAGCGGTGGCGCCGGGCTCGAGCGGCCGCCCGTGGCGTGGGTCGACGTGCGGACCGGGGCGGTGGTCGACCTGGCCGCCGGCCGGAGCGCCGGTCGTGCCGCGCCGGAGAAGGACGATGGGCCGAAGCTTCCGGCGTACAGTCGCGGCGCGGTGATCGGGATCACCACCCGCAGACCGATCGAGCCCCCTGGGCCCGCCGAGGACCCGGACGATGGCTGGGTGGCCGTCGGCGGCGCCGCCGAGGTGCCGGACGAGCCCGTGGACCCGCCCGTGGAAGACACCGCGCAGACCGCCGAGGAGGGCGGCGCGCTGCCGTTCGGGCGGCCCGGGCGCAAGGGGCGCAGGGCGCCGCGGCTGGCGCTGACGCTCGCCCCGATCTCGGCGCCGCCCGCGTCGGGGCGGCTCGCCCGGCGCGGCGACCCGCAGACCGGCGGCGGGGAGGCCCACGACCAGGACGTCGTGCCGTTCGTGCCGGCACAGGCCAGGCCGGCCCGCGACGACACCGACGTGCCGGAGTCGCCGCTCACGGATGTGGTGCCGGCTGCTCGTACACCTGACGACGAGCGGACACCGAAGCCCTGACGCGACCCGGCCCCACCCGCCGGTGGCGAGCGGGGCCGGGGACGCGTGCGTCAGCCGATGGTCTGGAAGAACTTCCCGGCGATCGGGACGGCGGCCGCGGTGCTCGCGCCACCGTTCTCGACGAAGACGCAGAAGGCGATGTCGCCGCGGTACCCCATGAACCACGAGTGCGTGTGAGCGGGATCGTTGTCGTACTCCGCGGTCCCGGTCTTGCCCCGCAGGTCGCCGGGGAGGTTCTTGAGCTGGTCGGCGGTGCCGGCGGTGACGACCTCGCGCATCATCTGCCGCAGCGCGTCCAGGGAGGCCTGGTTGAGCTGCGGGCCGTCGGCGGCGGGGTTCTTCGGCGCCGGGTCGAGCACCAGCTGCGGCTGCTTCCACTGACCGCGGGCGATCGCGGCGGCGGCACCCGCGAGGGCGACCGGCGAGGAGAGCGTGGTGCCCTGCCCGAACGCGGCCGCGGCCTGCTCGGACTTGGAGCCGTTGGCGGAGACCTTGCCGGTGAAGACGTCGACGCCGAGGTCCCACGGGATGCCGATGCCGACGCTCTGCGCGGTCTTGGCGAGGCCGTCGGGGGCGAGCTGCGGCGCGAGGGACGCGAACGCGGTGTTGCACGACTTGGCGAAGTCGACCCGGAACGGCACGTTGCCGAGCTCCATGTCGTGGGAGTTCTTGAACGTGCGGCCGTCGACCGTGAGGTTCTTCGGGCAGGGGACCACCGTCTCGCCGGTCGTGCCCTTGTCGAGCACGCCGAGCGCGGTGATCGTCTTGAACGTCGAGCCGGGCGGGGTCTGCCCGACGAGCGCGAAGTTGTTGCCGGCCGCGCCGGGGCCGTTGGCGACGGCGACGATCGAGTTGTCGCTGACCCGGATCGCGACGAGGGCCGAGCGGCGGGTGTCGAGGGCGAGCGCCGCCTCGGCCGCGTTCTGCATGTTGACGTCGAGCGTCAGCTTGATCGCCGCGCCCGGCGCCGCCTCGGTGCTGAAGAGCTTCTTGTCGGGGGTGCCGGTGGGCATCGGCACGACGACCGAGACGCCCGATTTGCCCTGCAGTGCCGTGTCGTACTTCTGCTGCAGCCCGGACAGGCCGACGACGTCGCCGATCTTGTACTTGCCGGGGTTCTTGTCCATGATCTCCTTCGTCACCTCGCCGGACGTGCCGATCAGCGCACGGGCGAACTGTGCCGAGGGACCCAGGGTCTGCGTCGAGTTGCGGGTGACGACGCCGGGCGTCGAGTTGAGCTTGTTGGCGACCGTGTCGTAGACCTCCTTGCGGAGCGTCACGACCTCCACGAACGCGTCAGGCTTCGCGGCCTTCACCTTGCCCGGCAGCCCGGACAGGTCGACCTGCACCTTGGCGGCGGTGAACGCCTCACCGAGGTTCTTCGTGACGATGTTGATGTCGGTGACCGAGCGTGGCTGGACGCCGATGATGACCACGGGCTTGCTGCTCACGATCGGCTGGCCGGAGCCGTCGAGAATGCTGCCACGGGGTCCGGCGGACTTCCGCACGGCGATCTTGTCGGTGGGCTCCAGCGTCGGGTTGATGGTCTTGGCGTCCCAGACCACGGTCCACTGCTTGTCGACGCGCCTGGCCTTGACCGTGGTGTCGTACTCCCACGTCGAGTCCGCGACCGGCCACTTGACCGTCACGACGGCGCTGGCCTCGTCCTTCTTGACCGCGGGCGCGCCCTTGATCGTCAGCGTGGGCGGGGTGGCGGCGAGGTCGCCGGCGACAGTGGTCCACAGCTTCTGCGCCGCGTCACCGCTGAGGGCTTTGCCGTCCGTGCCCACGAATTTCATCCCGGCGATGTTGCCCTGCTCCCACGCGGCGAGGAACGTCTTCAGCGCGTCGTCCGGTGGCTTGCTGGAGCAGGCGGGCAGGGCGCCCAGCAGTGCCAGCCCGGCGAGGAGGGCGATCATGCGACGAAACGAAACGGCCATGTGGGCGATTCTGCGCCATGAAAGCCACGATCCGCACTCCCCAAGATCGGTAAAGTTGGACAATTAGTGCAGGGTCGCCCCGGTCGATCGGGTAACCGACGCTGGGCCGATCAGAATTGTCGGAGGTACGTCTTAGGCTGTGCGGGACAACCCACAGCGTCGTGGGTGAGGGGAGAACTGACCGATGAACCGGCCCACGGCAACGGTGCGCACTGCGGTCGCCGAGCCAACGATCGAGGACGACGAGTTAACGCAGCCAGTGCCCAACGCTGAGCACCTCGTCGCCGAGGCGGTGGTCCTGGCCGCCGCGCAGGACACCGATCCCGCCCTGGTCGCGAACTACTGGCGCCTCGTCCCCGACGAGGAGCTGGCCAGCTGCCAGGTGTCGAAGATGGTCGCGGCCACCAGGTCGCACCTCGAGCTCGCCCAGCAGCGGGTCCCGGGGGAGCTGAAGCTCCGCATCGGGCTCAGTGTGACCGGCGGCACATCGCTGGAGATCGTCACCGACGACATGCCGTTCCTGGTCGACTCCGTCACCAGCGCCCTGTCGTCCCGCAACCTCGACGTCAACCTGCTCGTCCACCCGCTCGTCGTGGTGCGCCGCCAGCCGCTGGGCGCCCTGCAGGAGGTCCGGGTCGGGCTGGAGCCCGAGGACGCCGACCCCGGCGACATCGTCGAGAGCTGGATCCGCATCGAGATCGACCGGATCCGCGACGAGGACGACGTCGAGACCGTCCGCACCGACATCGCCCGCGTGCTCAACGACGTGCGTGAGGCGGTCGAGGACTGGCAGAAGATGCGCACCCAGGCGCTCACCCTCGCCGACGAGCTCGGCAGCGCGCAGCTGCCGGTGCCCGACAAGGACATCACCGACTCCGTCGAGCTGCTGCGCTGGCTCGCCGACGACCACTTCACGTTCCTGGGCTTCCGGCAATACAAGCTGGCCAAGGGCGAAAACGGCGAGGACCTGCTGCAGGCGGTCCTCGGCACCGGCCTGGGCATCCTGCGCGCCGACCAGCCGCACCCGCGGGTGCTGAGCTCGATGACCGCCGAGGCCTACGCCAAGGCGCTGGAGAAGCGCCTGCTGATCATCACCAAGGCCAACTCCAGGGCGACCGTGCACCGCTCGGCGTATCTGGACTACATCGGCTTCAAGCTGTTCGACGCCGACGGCAACGTGACCGGCGAGAAGCGCTTCCTGGGGCTGTTCTCCTCCGCGGCCTATCGCACCAGCGTGCGGGACCTGCCGGTGGTCAAGCGCAAGGTCGCCGAGGTGGTGGAGCGCTCGGGGCTGTCCCCGCGCAGCCACTCCGGCAAGGACCTGATGGAGACCCTCGAGACCTATCCGCGCGACGAGCTGTTCCAGATCACCACCGACGAGCTCTTCCGCTCCGCGATGAGCGTCCTGCGCCTGGCCGGGCGGCGGCAGCTGCGGCTGTTCCTGCGCCGCGACGCCTACGGCCGCTTCATCTCCTGCCTGGTCTATCTGCCCCGGGACCGCTTCACCACCGCCAACCGGCTGCGCATCCAGCAGATCCTGCTCGCCGAGCTCAACGGCGTCGGCGTCGACTACACCACCCGCGTCAGCGAGTCCAAGTTCGCCCGGGTGCACTTCATCGTGCGCACCGAGCCCGGCAACCCGCCCGGCGACGTCGACGTCGACGACCTGACCGAGCGGCTCGCCGAGGCCACCCGCCTGTGGGACGACGACTTCCGGCTCGTGCTGGAGCGCAAGCTCGACGACGAGCACCAGGCGAAGGAGCTCTACCAGCGCTACGGCGCGGCGATCTCGGAGACCTACAAGGACGAGCACACGCCCTATGAGGCGGTGAAGGACGTCGCGAAGCTGGAGCTGCTCGACGAGCCGGGCCAGCTCGTCATGCACGTCTACCGGCGCCGCCAGGACGAGTCGGACATCCGGTTCAAGGTGTATCGCTACGGCGAGCCGATGATCCTGTCCGCGGTGCTGCCGGTGCTGCACTCCCTCGGCGTGCGGGTCACCGACGAGCGGCCGTATGAGATGCACCGCGCCGACGGCACCATCTACCTCTACGACTTCGGCCTCCAGCTGCCCGCGGACTCGCGGGCGATCGCCGAGGTCCGCCCCCACCTGGAGAACGCGTTCTCCGCCACCTGGCGGGGCGAGGCGGAGGTCGACGGGTTCAACACCCTCGTGCTCAAGGCCGGCCTCACCTGGCGCGAGGTGGTCGTGCTCCGGGCCTACGCGAAGTATCTGCGCCAGGCCGGCACCGTCTTCTCCCAGGACTACATGGAGTCGACGCTGCTGCAGTATCCGGCGATCGCCTCCAAGCTCGTGGCGCTGTTCGCCGCCCGCTTCGACCCGCGGCTGCAGCTGTCCGAGGAGAGCCGCGCCGTGCAGTCCAAGGAGCTGGTCACGGCGATCCACGCCGACCTCGACGAGGTGACCAGCCTCGACCAGGACCGGATCCTGCGCTCGTTCCTGACCCTGATCCAGGCGACGCTGCGCACCTCGTTCTTCCAGCGCGGCGAGGCCGGGCGCCCGAAGTCCTACACGGCCTTCAAGCTCGACCCGCAGTCGATCCCGGACCTGCCCGCGCCGCGGCCGAAGTTCGAGATCTTCGTCTACTCGCCCAGGTTCGAAGGTGTCCACCTGCGCTTCGGCGCGGTCGCCCGGGGCGGCCTGCGCTGGTCCGACCGGCGCGAGGACTTCCGCACCGAGATCCTCGGCCTGGTCAAGGCCCAGATGGTCAAAAACGCGGTCATCGTGCCGACCGGCGCCAAGGGCGGGTTCGTCCTCAAGCAGGTCCCGGGCGACCGCGACGAGGCCGTCGCCTGCTACCAGCTGTTCATCTCGGCCCTGCTCGACGTGACCGACAACCTCGACGGCGGCAAGGTCGTCGCCCCCGCCGACGTGGTCCGGCACGACCCCGACGACCCGTATCTCGTCGTCGCCGCAGACAAGGGCACCGCCACGTTCTCCGACATCGCCAACGAGATCTCCGTGCGCTACGGGTTCTGGCTCGGCGACGCGTTCGCCTCCGGCGGCTCCGCCGGCTATGACCACAAGAAGATGGGCATCACCGCCAAGGGCGCCTGGGAGTCGGTCAAGCGGCACTTCCGCGAGCTCGGCGTCGACACCCAGACCGCCGACTTCACCGTCGTCGGCGTCGGTGACATGTCCGGCGACGTCTTCGGCAACGGGATGCTGCTCTCCCGGCACATCCGGCTGGTCGCGGCCTTCGACCACCGGCACATCTTCATCGACCCGGACCCCGACGCCGCGACGTCGTTCCAGGAGCGGCAGCGGCTGTTCGACCTGCCGCGCTCGTCCTGGGACGACTACGACAGGTCGATCATCTCCGCCGGCGGCGGGGTCTACCCGCGCTCCGCGAAGGCGATCCCCCTCACCGCGGAGGCCAAGGCGGCGCTGGGCATCCCGTCCTCGCTGACCTCGCTGACGCCCAACGAGCTGATGCACGCCATCCTCGCCGCCCCCGTCGACCTGTTCTGGAACGGCGGCATCGGCACCTACGTCAAGGCCACCAGCGAGTCGCACGCCGACGTCGGCGACAAGGCCAACGACTACCTGCGGGTCAACGGCCGGGAGCTGCGCGCCAAGGTCGTCGGCGAGGGCGGCAACCTCGGCCTGACCCAGCACGGCCGGATCGAGTTCGCCCTCGGCGGCGGCCGCATCGCGACCGACTTCATCGACAACTCCGCCGGCGTCGACTGCTCCGACCACGAGGTCAACATCAAGATCCTGCTCGACCGGGCCGTCGCGGCCGGCATGCTGGAGCAGGCGGACCGCAACCCGCTGCTGGCCCAGATGACCGACGAGGTCGGCGAGCTGGTCCTGCGCGACAACTACGACCAGGCCACCGCGCTGGGCAACGCCCGCGCCCAGTCCCGGTCGCTGCTGCCGGTGCACAAGCGGCTCATCGCCGACCTGGAGCGCCGCGGCCAGCTCGACCGGGCCCTGGAAGGGCTGCCGACCGACGAGGAGCTCGACGCGCGGGCCGCGGCCGGCGTCGGCCTCACCTCGCCCGAGTTCGCCGTCATGCTGTCCTACGTCAAGATCGTCCTCGAGCACGAGATCCTCGACTCCGGCCTGCCGGACGAGGAGTGGACCAACGAGGTCCTCGTGGAGTATTTCCCGACCCCGCTGCGCGAGCGCTTCGCCGAGTCGATGGCGGAGCACCCGCTGCGCCGCGAGATCGTCACCACCGCCGTCGTCAACGAGGCGGTCAACCGGGGCGGCACGTCGTTCTTCCACCGCGCCTCCGAAGAGACCGGCGCAGGCTCGGCCGACGTGCTGCGCGCCTCCGTCGTCATCCGCGAGGTCTACGGGCTGAACGCGCTGCGCTCCGCCGTCGAAGACCTCGACAACCAGATCCCGACCGAGTCGCAGACCGAGGTCTACCTGGAGATCCGCCGCCTGCTCGACCGCGCGGTGCGCTGGCTGGTCTCCAACCGGCGCCTCCCGATCGACGTCCCCGGCGAGATCGCCCGGCTGCGCCCCGGCATCTCCCGGCTGCTCGGCGAGCTCGACAGCCTCTTCCGGGGCAGGGAGCGCGACGTCCTGACGGACAACACCGCCCGCCTGCGCGACCTCGGCGTGCCGGACGACCTGGCCGAGCTCACCACCCGCATCATGTATGGCTTCGGCCTGCTCGACATCGTCGAGGTCGCCTCCCAGACCGGCCGCGACGTCAACGAGGTCGCCACGGTCTACTACGTGCTCTCGGAGCGCTTCCGGGTCGACAACCTGCTGTCGAAGATCTCCGACCTGCCCCGCGAGGACCGCTGGCAGACCCTGGCCCGCATGGCGCTGCGCTACGACCTGTACGCCGCGCTGGCCGCCCTGACCGCCGAAGTCCTCAACGGCACCGCCCCCTCCGACGACGCCGAAGCCCGGGTCGACGAATGGGAGCAGAGCAACGCCACGTCGATCGCCCGCACCCGCAACGCCATCGGCGAGTTCGGCGAGTCCCCCGGCGACCTCGCCGCCCTCTCCGTCCTCCTCCGCCAGATCCGCACCCTGGTCCGCGCCTCCGCCGCCTGACAGTCCCTCATGATCCGGAAGACCTTGTGTACCCATGGGTGCACAAGGTCTTCCGGATTATGGGGAGCGTTGTCCACAGGCTGAAAGCCGAGCTTCCTGACGGACCGGGCGCCGACCAGGCTGGGCGGATGCCTGACGCGCTCCTGAAGGTGCAGGACGGTGTCGTGACCCGGCGGCAGGCGCTCGCGGCGGGGGTGAGCCTCGGCGCGATCCGGTCGCACGTCGAGGCGGGGCGCTGGGTGGCGATGCACGACGGGGTGTTCCGGACCTACACGGGCGAGCCGAGCCGGCGCACGTTGTTCTGGGCCGCGCTGCTCCGGGCGGGACCGGGCGTTCGCCACCGTCGTCGAGCTCGCCGGGCGGGCCTGCCACCCCGAGGAGCGGCGCCGGGACGATCAGCGGCGGGACAACGCGACCGCCATCGACGGACAGCGAACGCTCCGTTACGGCTGGGGCGACGTCGCGACACCCTGCGCCACGGCGATCCAGGTCGCCCGGACCCTCCGCGCCGGCGGCTGGAGGGGACGGCCGCAACCGTGCCGTCGCCCGGACTGCCCGATCCGTCGCTCGACGCGCCGCCGCACTCCCGATTTCCCGTGATCCGGAAGGCCTTGTGCACCCATAGGTGCCCAAACTCTTCCGGATCATGGGGAAAGGTCAGGCGGCGAGGCCGAGGGTTTCGGCGGCGGCGCGGCCGTTGGCGTGGCTGGCGCCCCAGGTGGTGATGAAGGCGCGGGCGTTCGCCGGGCGCCAGGAGGACGGCCAGCCCATTTCGACCACGGTGACCGGGTGGGTGGCGGCCAGGGTGTCGACCAGGGTGCGGGCGCCCGGCAGGCGGTGCACGTTGCGGCCCACGACGACGATCGGGCGGGTGCCGGCCAGGGTGCGCAGCTCCTCCGGGGCGGTGCGGTCGGCCACGACGCGGACCTGCTCGGTGCCGTTGACGTGCGGGCCGAGGCCCCACGGCACGCGGCCGGCGGCGATCGACGACTCCGACTCCAGCTGCACGATCAGCGGGGCGGAGACGCGGTCCACCGAGCCCTCGATGCGCACGGCGCTGAGCGCGGCCGGGTACCCGAGGCCGGGCTCCTCCCGGTCGGTGCGGTCGCCCTGGCGGGTCCAGTCGGACAGGGCCTGGACGCGGGCGACGGCCTCCTCCAGGCGGGCGAGCGGCAGGCGGCCGTCCTGGACGGCGGTGACGATCTCGTCGACGCACGCGAGGGTCAGCGCGTGGTCGACCTCGGCGCCGATGCAGAGCAGGTCGGCGCCCGCGGCGAGGGCGAGGACGGCGCCGGCCTGGGTGCTGCCGGCGTAGCGGGCCGCGCCGAGCATCTCCAGGGCGTCGGTGACGACGACGCCGGCGAAGCCGAGCTCGGTGCGCAGCAGGTCGACGAGGACGGCGCGGCTGAAGGTGGCCGGGGCGTCGCCGGTCAGCGCGGGCACGCGGATGTGCGCGCTCATGATCGACTTGGTGCCGGCCTCGACGGCGGCGATGAACGGGGGCAGCTCGCGGCCGCGCAGCTCGTCGAGGGAGATGTCGACGGTGGGCAGCTCGAGGTGCGAGTCGGCGAGGGTGGCGCCGTGCCCGGGGAAGTGCTTGGCGCAGGCGGCCACGCGGGCGCTCTGCAGGCCGAGCACGGCGGCGGCGGTGTGCGCGGCGACGAGGTGCGGGTCGGCGCCGAAGCTGCGGGTGCCGATGATCGGGTTGTCGTCGGCGGTGTTGACGTCGACCGTGGGGGCCAGGTTGAGGTTCAGCCCCAGCTGGTCCAGTTCCGCCCCGATCGTCCGGTACACCCTGCGCGTGATCGCCGGGTCGCCGAGCGCGCCGAGCGCGGCGTTGCCCGGATACGGGCTGCCGAGGCGGTGCGCCAGGCGGGTGACGTCGCCGCCCTCCTCGTCGATGGCGATGAGCACGCCGTCGCGGGCGGAGTGCAGCTGGCCGGTGAGCGCGGCGACCTGGTCGCGGTCCACGATGTTGTACCCGAACAGCAGATGCCCGGCCATGCCCTCGCCGAGCAGGTCGACGGCCCAGCTCGGGGCCTGGGCGCCCGGGAACGCGCCGAGCAGCGTGCCCAGCGCCAGCCGGCGGAGTCCTGGATCGTTCGCCACGGTGTTGTCCCCCTTCGCGCGGACCAGTGCGGAACACTCGTCTGATGCGCTATCCACGATCGTAAGAGCATCTTGACCGGATGTGCGTAGGCCGTGTGGGTAGTGTGACCGTACGCTTTCCGGTATAGGTTGCCCGAGGCAATCTAATAGGAAAGTTTCTTAAATACTAGGGGTGTTCGTCACCATGAGTTCTGCTCGTCTTCCAGGCACCCCCCGCCTGCTGCGTGCCCTGAACGACCGCGCCGCCCTGGAGCTGCTGCTGAGCAAGGGGCCACTGACCCGGGCGCAGCTCGGCGAGCTGACCGGGCTGTCCAAGGTAACCGCGTCGCAGCTGGTCGAGCGCCTGGAGGAGCGCGGGCTCGTCGCCCGCGTCGGCGAGCAGGCCGGCGGCCGGGGACCCAACGCACAGATGTACGCCGTGGTCCCCGCGACCGCGTACGTCGTCGGTGTCGACGCCGGACCGCAGCACGTCGTGGCGGGCGTGGCGGACATCACGGGCAAAATCGTCGGCCGCACCGACGTCTCCATCGGCGAGGGGGACGACCCGGTCAAGGTCGTCCACGCCGCCGTGGTCGAGGCCGCCGGTGAGGCCGGGGCCCCGATCGACCGCATCCGCAGGATCGTGCTCGGCACGCCGGGCCTGGTCGACCCGAAGAGCGGCGAGATCACGTTCGCCTGGGACCTGCCCCGCTGGCACCGGGGGCTGCTCACGGCGCTGCGCGAGGACCTCGGCCGGCCCGTCGCGTTCGAGAACGACGTGAACCTCGCGGCCATCGCCGAGCAGCACAGCGGCGCCGCGCTCGGGGCGAAGGACTTCGTGCTCGTGTGGCTGGACCGCGGCGTCGGCACCGCCGTCGTGCTGGGCGGCCGGCTGCACCGTGGCAGCGTCGGCGCGGCCGGTGAGATCGGCTACCTGCCCGTCGCCGGCACGCAGGTGAGCCGCGACGCGACCCGCCGGGCGAAGAGCGGCTTCCGCATGCTCACCGACGCCGCGGCGGTGAAGACGGTCGCCAAGTCCCACGGGTTCAAGGCCGCCGGTGCGGGTGACGCGATCAGGGCCGCCATCGCCGCCGGTACCGCCGGCAGCCCGTTCCTCGACGAGCTGGCCCGGCGGATCTCGCTCGGCGTGGCGTCGGTGGGCCTGGTGCTCGACCCCGAGCTGGTGGTCCTCGCCGGTGAGATCGGTCAGGCCGGGGGTGCGGACCTCGCGCAGCGGGTGCAGCACGAGGTCGCCGCGATCGCCGTGGTGTCGCCGCGGGTCGTCGCCACCGAGGTGAAGAGCGAGCCCGTCCTCAACGGCGCCATCCTCACCGGCCTCGACGCCGTCCGCGAAGAGGTCTTCGGCGACACGGCCTGACCGGTGACACGGCCTGACCGGCGAGACCGCCGGCCGCCCGCACGACGCGAGGCGGTCCGGCGGGAGGCCGCTGGGACGCTCGGGGCGACGCCGTTCAGCGGCATCGCCCCTCGGGAGCCGTCAGTTGGTGTCGCGGCGGCGCATCGAGGCGAAGGCGCCGGCCAGCACGACCGCCACGACCAGGCCGATGACCAGGCCCGCCTGCTGCCAGCTGCCCTGGAAGGTCTCCGTGGGCGCGACGCAGCCGGTCTCCGTGCAGTACCCGGACGTGCCCTGGAACGTGTAGGACTTGTTCATCCACGCGGACACGTAGCTGGACAGCCGGTACTTCTCCGAGTAGTCGGTGCCGCCGATCAGCCCGAAGATGATGATCGCGCCGAGCTCGTAGATCACCAGGTACGCGATGCCGACGCCGAGCGCCGTCGACGTGTGCCGCCCGATCGAGGAGATCGCGAAGCCCAGCGCCGTGCCGGCCATCGTCAGCAGGATCACCCGGACGCCGGTGATCAGCAGCGAGGACCAGTCGGCCAGCCCCATCGAGCTGACCGTGTCGTTGCCCGCGGCCACGGCGACGAACGCGCCCGTCCACACCGCGAGGTACACCACGGACACCAGCGCCATCCCGGCGCACGCGGCGATCAGCTTGCTGGCCAGGACCGCGCCGCGGCGGGGGGCCCAGAGCAGCAGGTTGAGCATGCCGCCGGAGCTCCACTCCACGCCCACGAACGACGCGCCGAGCACGAACCCTGCCACCGTCAGCACGATGGCCGCGGTCGTGAACAGCTCCGGCCACTGGCGGCTGAACGAGAAGCCGTAGTCGAGCATCGAGTCCGCGGTCGGCCGCGGCCCGTAGTCGCAGTTGCGGGGGAACTTGATGCCGGCCGGACCGGTCCGCACCCCGCTCTGCACGTCCTCACAGAGGGCCACGTTCTCGTCGTAGATCGCCGCGGCGGACGCGGCCCGGTCGGTCGCGGTGCGGTACTCCTCCGGCGTCGGGCTGCTGCGGGTGAGCGAGAACCCGAAGGTCAGGAACGCGAGCAGCGTCGCGATGAGCACGAGGGTCACCAGCGTGACCCGGCGGCTGAACAGCCGGGCCCACTCGGCCCGCAGCAGCTGGCTCATGCCGCCACCTCCGCTGCGCTCCGGCGTCGGCCTGAGCTATTGCTGTCACATGATGAGCGGCCCAAGACGCTCCGCTGGCCGCTCATGCCGCCACCTCCGCTGCGCTCCGGCGTCGGCCTGAGCCATTGCTGTCACATGATGAGCGGCCCAAGACGCTCCGCTGGCCGCTCATGCCTGCCGTCCGTTCTCGATGATCTGCCCGGTGACGTCGATCGGGACCTCCGGGACTGGACGGCCGTCGTCCGGCCAGTCGGAGTTGTCGACGGGGCGGAACTGGCCGCGGCGCGGGCCGCCGCCGGTCAGCGTGAGGAACGCGTCCTCCAGCTGCTGGACCGGGGCCAGCTCGCGGACCCACAGGTCGTTGACGCCGAGCGCCCGCGAGATCCAGGCCGGGTCGGCGAGGTCGTGCACGATGATCTGGTCGCCGGAGACGGTGACCTGCGCGCCGGCGTCGGCGAGGATCTGCGCGGCCGTGGGCACGTCGTCGACCCGGACCCGGTAGGTGCCGCGGTCGTTGGCGGCGAGCACCTCCGACACGGGCCCGGCGGCGACCCGGCGGCCGCGGGAGATGATCGTGACCGAGTCGCAGATCTGCTGGATCTCGGCGAGGATGTGGCTGGAGATGACCACGGTCGTGCCGCGGTCGGCCTGCTCGCGCAGCAGGTCACGCATCTCCCGGATGCCGGCGGGGTCGAGGCCGTTGCTCGGCTCGTCGAGGATCAGCAGCTCGGGGTCCTTCAGCAGGGCCGAGGCCACCGCGAGGCGCTGCTTCATGCCCAGCGAGTAGGACTTGACGGGGTCCTCGGCGCGGTTGGCGAGACCGACCTGGTCCAGGACGATGTCGACGCGCTGCCGCGGCACGCCACCCGCCTTCGCCAGCAGGCTCAGCGTCTTGTGGCCGGTGAAGTTGCCGAAGAAGGCCGGCGCCTCGACGATCGCGCCCACCCGTCCGACCACCTGCGGCAGCATCCTGGGGACCGTCTGGCCGAGGATGCGCATGTGGCCGGACTCGGCCCGCAGCAGCCCGAGCAGCGTCTTGAGCGTGGTGCTCTTGCCGGAGCCGTTGGGTCCGAGGAATCCATGGATCTGGCCCTGGTGGACCTCCATGTCCAGGTGGTCCAGCGCGACCCGGGGCTTGCCGAACAGCGTCTGGTAGGTCTTCACCAGACCGGCGATTTCCAGTACGGCACTCATCCCCGCGCACGATACGGCTTTCGTGCCGTGCATGGGGGGCCGGGCCTTTTGCGGTTGGCGGGCGTGGTTGGATTGGGCCGTGTCTGATGACCTTGTCATCGCGGTCGACAAAGCCACGGTGACCCGCAACCGCTCCGACCTCATCCGGTCGGTGAGCTGGCAGGTCGAGCTCGACGAGCGCTGGGTGGTGCTCGGCCCCAACGGCGCCGGCAAGACCACCCTGCTGAATCTCGCCGGGGCCAGGCTGTATCCGACCCGCGGCACGGTGACCGTCCTGGGGGAGAAGCTCGGCCGCACCAACATCAACGAGCTGAAGACCCGGCTCGGGTTCTCCTCCGCCGGGCTGCAGCTGCCGCCCGACGAGACCGTCCGTGACGTCGTCGTCACCGCCTCGTGGGCGGTCGTCGGGCGCTTCACCGAGCGGTACGACCGCATGGACGAGGCCCGGGCGCAGGCGCTGCTGGAGCAGTTCGGCGTCGGCGCGCTCGCCGACCGGCTCTACGGCACGCTGTCGGAGGGGGAGCGCAAGCGGGTCCAGATCGCCCGGTCGCTCATGGTCGACCCGGAGCTGCTGCTGCTCGACGAGCCGACGGCGGGCCTGGACCTCGGCGCCCGCGAGGACCTCGTGCGGCGGCTGTCGGAGCTGGCCGCGGACCCGGACTCGCCGGCGATCGTGCTGGTCACGCACCACGTCGAGGAGATCCCGCCGGAGTTCACGCACGCGCTGCTGATGCGCGACGGCGGCGTCGTGGCGCAGGGCCTGCTGCGCGACACGGTGACGGCGGAGAATCTCTCCGCGGCGTTCGGGCTGCCGCTGCGACTGTCGATCGTGGACGGTCGGTACCACGCACAGGCGGTCTAGCTTCGATATATTTAGACGGTGGCCGATCCCATCGTCGACCCCGACCCCGACCCCGACCCCGACCCCGGTCCCGCTCCCGTCCCCGACCCCGACCCCCCACCGGTCCGCCGCACCAGGGTCGCGCGGCTGGTCGCGTGGATCGTGGTGCTCGTCGCCGTCATCGTCGTGGCGGTCGTCGTGGTCATCGACGTCGGCCCGCCGTCCGAGGCGGACCTGCGGCAGCGCGCGATCGGCGGGCGCGGCGAGCTGCTGATCGGGGTCAAGGACGACACCCCGGGCGTGAGCCTGCGCGACAGGACGACCGGCGAGTACGCCGGGTTCGACATCGACATCGCCTACCTCATCGCCGGCGACCTCGGGTTCCGCCCCGACCAGGTCCGCTTCCTGTCGATCGAGACCGAGGACCGGGCCAGGATGCAGGCCCGCTCGGGCGACGGCAGGTTCGTCACCGTCGACCTGGTCGTGGCCAGCTTCAGCATCACCAAGGAGCGGGCCGAGCAGCCGGGGGTGCGCTTCGCCGGGCCGTACCTGAGCACCCAGCAGTCGGTGGTCACGCTCAAGGCGCACAAACCGGTCAGCAGCCTGGAGGACCTGCGTGGCGAGCGGGTCTGCACCCTGGCCACATCGACGTCCAGCGAGGTCGCGAGAAACGCCGGCGTGACCCTGTCCGGCAAGAACGAGATCAGCGCCTGCGTCGCCGGGCTGAAGGCGGGGGAGTTCGACGCCGTCACCACCGACGCGGCGATCCTGGCCGGGTTCGTCGCCGAGGACGGCGGCCAGACCCTCACGCACCACGACGTCGGGCTCACCGGCGACGAGCGGTGGGGCGTCAACTGCGGCGACAACGAGGCGCTGCAGACGCTGGTGAACCTGTACCTGTACCGGTCCGCCCACGACCCCACCGACCGCCGGTGGGAGCAGGCGTACGACAGGTACCTGCGCAGCGAGCAGAAGTTCAGCCCCAACCAGCAGGTGGCGATCGACCACCAGCCCGAGCTGCCGAAGGTGGACGTCCGCCAGTGGCCGTGGGAGAGGTAGGCGACCGGCAGTGGCTGCTGCCGTTGCTGCCCGCGTTCCCGATCGTCCTGCTGGTGCTGCGGCTGTGGTACCTGAGCCGGCAGAACGTCCAGACGATGCTGCTGTTCGTGCAGTACGTGAGCCCGCTGGGGCTGCTCAGCACGCTGGTCATCGCGCTGCTGTGGGTGTTCCCGGCGACGCTGCTGCTGACCCGGGTCCTCGGCGCGCTGCTGGAGCTCAGCGACCCCGCCGCGGCGGCGACGTCGCGGCTGGCCGCGGCCGCCCGGCGGATCCCCGACTGGGTGGTCGTCGTCGCGCTGGTGATCGGCGCGCTCACCTGGCAGCTGCGGTTCCTGCCGCTGCTGGTCATGGTCGCCCTGTCGATCCTGGGCCTGGTCGTGCGGCAGCGGGCCGGCGCCGCGGCGGGTCCCGCGGTGGCCGCGACCGGGGTGGTGCTGCCGTTCGCGGCGGCGGTGCTGCTGTACGCGTTCCTCGGCCCGGCGATCGTCTCGGCGCTGCGGGAGGGCGAGCCGGTCACGTTCGTGCTGCTGGCGCTGCCGCCGCTGGTGACGCCGCTGCTGACGGGCCCGGTGCCGGCGTGGGCGGCCAGGCCGGTGACGCACTGGCCGGCGGTGGTCGCGGCGTTCGCGGCGCCGTTCCTCGTCGGTGTCGTGTTCCTGCGCGCCCCGATCCTGCCGACCGTCGCCGTCGACACCGACGACGGCCTGCTGGTCGGCTCGGTGATCACCGTCGACGACCGGATGACGACGCTGCTGGACACCGGCGGCACCGTCCGGTTCGTGCTCAACGAGCGGATCCAGGCGAAGGTCCTCTGCGACACGCTGGAGCGCCCGCCGGCCAGCAGGGTCGACGCGCACGGCTGGTCGGTCGAGCAGACCGCCCTGACCTGGATCGCGCCGACCCGCAGGCCCGCCCCGGTCGACCCCCGCTGCGAGGGCCGTCGCTAGGCGAAGTCGGGCTTGCGCTTCTCGACGAACGCCGCCATGCCCTCGGCCTTGTCGGCGGTGCCGAACAGCGCCGCGAAGAGCTCGCTCTCCAACGCCAGGCCGGAGGCCAGATCCATGTCCAGGCCGCGGTCGACGGCGAGCTTCGCGGCGCGCAGCGCGAGTGCCGGGCCGTGGACGAACGGCGCGACCATCGCCTTCGCCGCGGCGTACACCTCGGCGGCCGGGACGACCTTGTCGACCAGGCCGATGGCGAGCGCCTCCGGCGCCTTCACGAAGCGACCGGTCATGATCAGGTCCTTGGCGCGGGCCGGGCCGAGCAGCCGCGCCAGGCGCTGCGTGCCGCCGGCGCCGGGGATGACGCCGAGAGTGATCTCCGGCTGGCCCAGGGTCGCGTCCTCGGCGGCGACGCGCCAGTCGGCGGTCAGGGCGAGCTCGCAGCCGCCGCCCAGCGCATACCCGTTGACGGCGGCCACGACCGGCTTCGGGATCCGCGCGACGGCGTCGAAGGCCGCGGTGAGCACAGGGCCCCTGGCGGCCATCTCGGAGTAGCCCATCCCGGCCATCTCCTTGATGTCGACGCCGGCCGCGAAGACCTTCTCTCCCCCGTACAGGATGACGGCCCGCACTTCGGGGTCGCTCGTCGCGGCCGCGGCGGCCTCGCGCAGCTCCTCCTGGATCCGGATGTTCAGCGCGTTGACCGGCGGCCGCTCCAGCCGGATCGTGCCGATACCATCTTCGATCTCCAGCCGGACCAGCCTGCTGTCGCCCACTGTGTCTCCTCAACGTCGTTGTCGTTGCCCGCAGCGTATTCCGGCGTACCGTCAGATGTGCCATGGCGACCACCTTCTACCGCGACCACGAGGTGCACATCAGCTCCGACGGTGTGCAGGTCCATGCCGCGTGGTATCCGCTGGAGACGTTGAACTACATCTGGCACCAGCGATCGGGGCGGCTGGCGCAGGGGGTGTACATGCTGGCGACCAGGGGCGGCGCGGTGGTGCTGATCATCGGCCTGCTGATCGCCGCCGGGACGGCCGCGCGGCGGATCGACTTCAACGGGCCGGACTCCACGATGTACATCGCGGGCGGCATCCTGGGGATCATCGTCATCGGCGGGATCGTGGCGTTCAGCGTCGAAGGGCTGCTCGACCTGCTCGACCGGGCGCACGACCACGGCCGGGGCGTGCACGAGATCTGGGTCCGCACCCGGTCCGGCGAGTCGATGATCTACTCGACCACGGACGCGCCGAAATTCGGGCAGATCTATCGGGCGCTGCAGCGGGCGGTCGAGCAGTCCGCGTAACCCTTAGGATTCCGGGCATGGTGGCCCTGGGCGTGGACTTCGGCACGTCGCACACCGTCGCCGTGGCCCGCTGGCCCGACGGCCGGGCCCGCCCGCTGCTCTTCGACGGCACGCCGCTGCTGCCGTCCGCGACGTTCTGGGAGGACGGCGAGCTCGTCGTCGGCCGCGACGCGCTGCACAGCGCCCGCCGTGCCCCGGCGAGCTTCGAGCCCAACCCGAAGCGCCGCATCGACGACGGTCACGTGCTGCTCGGCGAGCGCGAGGTGCCCGTCCACGACCTGCTCGTCGCCGTCTTCCAGCGGGTGCGCGCCGAGTTCACCCGCACCGCCGGCGGACCGCCCGCGTCGGTCACCGTCACCCACCCCGCCAACTGGGCGTCCACCCGGCGCAAGGCGCTGTCCGCCGCGGTGCGCGCGGCGCAGCTGCCGGAGGCGACGCTCGTCCCCGAGCCGGTCGCGGCGGCGACCTACTTCGTGCGGGTCCTGCGCCACATGGTCCCCGTCGGCTCGGCCGTGGTGGTCTACGACCTGGGCGCCGGCACCTTCGACGGCAGCGTCGTCGCCCGCACCGCCGAGGGCTTCGAGGTCCTCGCCGTCGACGGGCGGGACGACCTCGGCGGCCTCGACTTCGACGAGGTGGTCCTGGCGATGATCGGCCGCACCCTGCCGCCGGATCGCTGGCAGCGGCTGATCACCCCCGGGACGGTCGAGGAGGCACGGGCCGCGCGGACGCTGCGCGAGGAGGTCCGCGAGGCGAAGGAGCGGCTGTCGCGCACCTCGTCGGTCACGGTCCTGGTCCCGCTGCTCGACGTCGACGTGCAGCTCACCCGCGAGGAGTTCGACGCGGCGGCGCGCCCCCTCGTCGAGCGGTCCGTCCGGGTGCTGACCGAGACCGTCCGGCTGTCGCGGGTCACGCCCGAGCGGGTCGCGGGGATCTTCCTGGTCGGCGGCGCGAGCCAGATCCCACTGGTCGCCACCGAGCTGCACCGCGCGTTCGGCAGGCCGCCGGTGACGATCGAGCAGCCGGAGATGGTGGTCGCCGAGGGCAGCGTCCTGGTCGGCGCACGGGTCGACAAGCCCAAGGCCCTGCCGGCGCCCGCTTCCGCCGGCACTCCGCGTGGACGACCAGAGCCCGCCGCGGCCGCACCCGCGCTGCCCGTCGTGCCGGCCGGAACGCCGGTGGCCTCCGTCGTGGCGCCCGTCTCGCCGCTCTCCCCGGTGACGCCGCCCGGGTCGCCCCTCGCGCCGCCCCGGTCATCTGTCGCGCCACCCGTCACGCCGCCCGGGTCGCCGGTCGCGCCGCCGGTGTCGCCCGCGGCCGGGATGCCCGGTGTCGCGCCGGTGTCGGGTGGGCAGGCGCCGGTCTCGCCCGGTGCCGTGCCGTTCAGCCCGGCGCCGGTCGTACCCCGGATGCCGCCGCGGCAGGCGTATCCACCGCCGCGGCCCGTCTACTACCAGCCGCCCCCGCCGCAGGTGGTCTACGTCCCGCAGTACGTCATGCCACCCGTGCCGCCGCCGCAGCGCAGGATCGCGCCCGGGGCGATCCGCTGGCCCGCGGGCTTCCTGACCCTGTACGGCGTGCTGATGTACATCTCCACCGCCCTGGTCGTGCTGATCCTGGTCGTGTACCAGGCGTCCGACTCGCAGGAGCTGACCGGGCAGGGCCTGCAGGTCTTCGTGTACTCCGGGCTGGGCTCGCTCGCGTTCGCGATCCTGTACACGCACGGCGCGCGGCGGCTGCGCAGGGGCAGCAACGGCCACCTGTGGTATCCGATCGCGCTGTGTGCCCTGCTCGCCGGGGGTGGCGCGTACACGGCCGCGGAGTCGGGGCAGCCGGCGTGGCTGGCGGTCACCGGGGCGTATCTGGGATCGGCGCTGCTGCTCCTGCTGCCCAGCGCGCGGGACTGGGTCCGCCCGCTGCGGCCGTCGTCTCCCGCGCCCGCGGCCGGGAGCACCGAGGCGTAATTTTCGTCGCATCCGGCGCCTAGACTTCGGGGCATGCCAACGCCAGGGATCCGGCTCGGTGTCGACTTCGGCACCTCCAACACCGTCGCCGTCGTGCGGTGGCCGGACGGCCGGTCACGCGCGCTGCTGTTCGACGGCTCGCCGCTGCTGCCCTCCGCCGTCTATGCCGAGCCCGGCGGGACCGTCATCGTCGGCCGCGACGCCGTGCACAGCGCCAGGCTGGAGCCCGCCCGTTTCGAGCCCAACCCGAAGCGCCGCATCGACGAGGGCACGGTGCTGCTCGGCGACCGGGAGATCCCCGTCAACGACCTCGTCGCCACCGTCCTGCGGCGGGTCCGCGACGAGTGGACGCGCACCGTCGGCGACGTCGCGTCCGAGGTGACGGTGACGTTCCCGGCCTCGTGGGGCGCGACCCGCCGGCTCGCCGTCTCCGACGCCGCCGCGGCCGCCGGCCTCGGCCAGGTGCGGCTGGTGCCAGAGCCGGTCGCGGCCGCCGCCTACTTCACCCAGGTGCTCGGCAAGGACGTGCCCGTCGGCTCGGTCGTCGTCGTCCACGACTTCGGCGCCGGCACGTTCGACGCCAGCGTCGTCGCCCGCACCCAGGGCGGCTTCGAGGTCCTCGCGGTCGACGGCCGCGACGACATCGGCGGCATCGACGTCGACAACGCGATCGTGGCGCACATCGCCTCGATCTGCGAGCCGCAGGCCCCGCAGGAGTGGCAGCGGCTGATGAGCCCGCAGACGGTCGAGGACCGGCGGGCCCGGCGGCTGCTCTTCGACGACGCCCGGGTGGCCAAGGAGCGGCTGTCCCGCCAGCCCGCGTCCGACCTGACGGTGCCGCTGCTCAACATCGACGTGCACCTCACCCGCGACGAGCTGGAGCGCCTCGCGCAGCCGCTGCTGGAGCAGACCGTCCGCGTCACGCAGGGCGTCATGCGATGGGCCCAGCTGAGCGAGGGCAGCATCGCGGGCGTGTTCCTGGTCGGCGGGTCCAGCCGCATGCCGCTGGTCGGCACGCTGCTGCACCGCGCGCTGGGCACCGCCCCGGTGGTGATCGAGCAGCCCGAGCTGGTGGTCGCCGAAGGCAGCATGCTCACCGGCTCGACGGAGATCCAGGCCACGGCGGCGCCCGCCCCGGGCCCGGCGACGGGCGTGATTCCGCAGGTGCCGGGCTTCGACTGGCAGCCTCCGAGGCCGGCGTCCGGCGCCCCGGCCCAGTTCGGCGCGGCCACGGCGGCCGGGCCTCCGGCGGGCGGGCCTGCGGCGGGTGGGCCTGCGGCGGGTGGGCCTGCGGCGGGTGGGCAGTTCGGTGGTGGGCCCGGCGGTGGGCAGGTCGGTGCGGCTCCGTCCGGTGCGGGGCAGCGGGGCGGTCCGGGGGCTCAGGGTGCGGATGCGCCGTTGTGGCCCGAGGCGGGCACGTTCGCCGCTGAGCCGGCCGCGCCGATGTCGGGGGTGCCGATGTCGGCGCCGCCGGTCTCGTCGCCGCCCGGTGGCGCGGCCGGTGGGTATCCGGCCTATCCGGCGTCGGCGCCGCCCGGCAACTATGCCGGCGGCCAGGCCACCGGCACGCAGGGTGGCTATGGCGTGCCCGCCGCCGGTCAGCAGGTCAACTACGGGCCGCCGGTGTCGGTGCCCCCGGCGGGCTATGGTCAGCCCGCGTCGGGGCCGCCCGCCAACACCAACCAGCCGATGTCCGCCCCGCCGGCCAGCTACAACCGGCCCGCGTCGGCGCCGCCGGCCAACTATGGGCAGCAGGGCTACAACCAGCCGGCTTCCGCCCCGCCGAACTACAACCAGCCGATGTCCGGTCCGCCGGCGACCTACAACCAGCCCATGTCGGGCCCGCCGGCCACGTACAACCAGCCGATGTCGGCGCCGCCGGTGTCCGCGCCGCCGAACAGGGCGGCGGGGCAGATCTTCGTGTCGGGCGGCAGGGCGCCGGCCGAGCCCGCGACCCGCTACGACGAATACGGCGGCCCGGTCCGCCAGGCCCCGGCGCAGCAGCGGTCCGCACCGCGCGGTGACGAGCGGCGGCCGCGGCAGGCGCCGAGGCGGGGGCCGTTCGCCCGGGCGATGCTCACCCTGCTGGTGCTCGTCCTGCTGATCGCGACGCCGGTCGTGGCCGGATATGTCTCGTTCTACCTGACCGCCGACCGCTGGCCGCCGCCCGCCGACAAGTGGTTCGTCTCCACGAGCCGTGAAAAGTGAGTAACATTCGCATCGGTCAAGGCTGATCGAGGAGGGTGCATGACGCAGATCGACGGGCACGGCGGGGACCTGGCCCTCGCGGCATTGCGGGGCTTCGGGGTCGAGGAGCTGTTCACGCTCTCCGGCGCCCACGTCTTCCCGCTGTATGACGCCGCCCACAAGACCGGCGTGCGGATCGTCGACGTGCGGCACGAGCAGTCCGCCGTCTTCGCCGCCGAGGCCGTCGCCAAGCTCCAGCGCCGCCCCGGCCTGGCCGTGCTGACCGCCGGCCCCGGCGTCACCAACGGCGTCTCGGGTCTGACCAGCGCCTCGTTCAACGGCGCGCCGGTGGTCGTGATCGGCGGGCGGGCGCCGCAGTTCCGCTGGGGCTCGGGCAGCCTGCAGGAGATGGACCACCTGCCGATCGTCCGCGCGGTCACCAAGCACGCGGAGACCATCCTCGCCACCGACGAGGTGTATGCCCGCATGCAGGCCGCCGCGCTCGCCGCGCTGACGCCGCACCGCGGCCCGGTCTTCGTCGACCTGCCGCTGGAGGTGGTGTTCTCGCAGGCCGACGGCGTCGAGGCGAGCCCCGCGCCGGCTGTGGCGCCGGTCGAGGCGGACCCCGAGGAGGTCGCCCGGGCGGCCCAGCTGCTCGCCGCCGCGCAGCGCCCCGTCATCATCGCCGGCTCCGACGTGTGGGCCGGGCACGCCACCGCGGCACTGCGGGAGGCCGCCGAGGCGCTGCGCGTGCCCGTGTTCGCCAACGGCATGGGCCGCGGCACGCTGCCGCCGTCGCACGCGCTGGCGTTCTCCCGGGCACGCAAGGCGGCGTTCGGCGGCGCGGACGTGATCGCCGTCGTCGGCACCCCGCTGGACTTCCGGCTGGGCTTCGGCGACTTCGGCGGCGCGCAGGTCGTGCACGTCACCGACGCGCCGTCGCAGCGGGCCGGCCACGTCACCCCCGCGGCCGCCCCGTCCGGCGACCTCCGGACGATCCTGGCCGCGTTCGCGTCCTACTCCGGCCTCGTCGCCGACCACGAGGAGTGGATCGAGGCGCTGCGGGCCGCGGAGGACGCCGGCCGGGCACGCGAGCAGCAGGCCCTGGAGGCCGACACCGACCCGATCAAGCCCGGCCGCGTCTACGGCGAGCTGCGCAAGGTCCTCGCCGAGGACGCGGTCACGATCGGCGACGGCGGCGACTTCGTCTCCTACGCCGGCAAGTACCTCGAGCCGTCGCAGCCCGGCACGTGGCTGGACCCGGGACCGTATGGCTGCCTCGGCACCGGCATGGGCTACGCGATGGGCGCCCGGGTGACCTACCCGGACCGCCAGATCTGCGTCCTCATGGGCGACGGCGCGGCCGGCTTCTCGCTCATGGACGTCGAGTCCCTGGCCCGCCAGCAGCTCCCGGTCGTGATCGTGGTCGGCAACAACGGCATCTGGGGCCTGGAGAAGCACCCCATGCGCAACATCTACGGCTACGACGTCGCCGCCGACCTGCAGCCCGGCCTCCGCTACGACGACGTCGTCAAGGCCCTCGGCGGCGCCGGCGAGACGGTCGAGAAGCCAGGCGACCTGTCCGCCGCGTTCGAGCGGGCGTTCGCGTCTGGCGTGCCGTATCTGGTCAACGTGCTCACCGACCCGGAGGACGCCTACCCGCGCTCGTCCAACCTCGCATAACTCCGCCAACCGGCTGCCCGGACGCCCCCCCGCAGGTCCGTCCGGGCAGCTGCCACGGGCCACCTGGGCGCCCATCACCGGCCCGCCTGGGCGCCGGATTGTCCGGGCGCCCATCACCGGCCCGCTCGGGTGGCTGCCGGAGCGTCCACCGGGCCGTCCGGACCCCCACCACAGGACTGTCCAGGCTGCTGCAACGGCCCGCCTGAGCGGGCACCACAAGCTCGTCCGGGTGCCCACTACCACGCGTCCGGGTGGCTGCCCGGGCGTCCACCACCGGAGCGTCCGGTTGCCCACCACCGGTCCGCCCGGGTGGCTGCCCGGGTCCGTCCGGGCCGCCCGGCACCGGGGCCGGGGGCGCCCACTCCCGTCCGGGCGCTCACGCCCAGTGCGCCAGAGCGTCACCCGGCGGCTAAGAGCGAGCCGCGGCTCGGGCGGTCTGCCGGTGAGCCGTCGCCAGAGGCCCGTCCGCCGCAGCCCAGCCACCAGCGCAAGCTCGCGCGTGGTGGGCGGCGTCCGAACCGCTCGCGACCCGGTCGCCGCGCGCCGCGGTCGCCCAGGCGCGGTGACGCGGGCCCGGTTGCGACGCCTCTACAGCGCGGTCGCCCGTCCACGGCGATGCTGTCCTGGTCGGCCAGGTCACGGTCGGGCGCAGTCGTGAGGTCGGGCGGTCGCAGTCGCGAGCCACGCCACCGACACCGCCGTCGTCGCGCGGGCACAGTTGCGACGCTGCTGTGCCGCGGTCGCCCGTCCACGGCGGTGCTGCCTTTGGTCTCCAGGTCGCGGTCGCCCAGTCGCCGAATCGTCCCCGCGAGGTTGCTCGTCCGCGCGGCAACTCCAGCTCATTCGCGGTCGCTCGGTCTTCAGGGCACGGCCGGCCGAGCGCGACGGCGTGGCCGCTCCCGGTCGGCACAGCAAGGGGTTGCCCCGGTCGGCACAGCAAGGTCGAATCGCGGCGCGCGTGGGTCCGCGCCGGTGATCCGGAAGACTTCGCGCACCTCTGACTGCACAAGGTCTTCCGGATCATGGGGATCACGCCGGACGGCCGCCGGACGGGCCTGGTTGCCGTGATCCGGAAGACTTCTGGTCGTCAGGGCGACGAAATCTCTTCCGGATCATGGGGATGCACGCCGCCGTGGCCGGCCACCGGGATGCCGCGTGAGCGGATCCCAGCCGGCGCGGCACGCGCGGCTGTGCGCCGCTCACGGCGCATTGGGGGTGCGGGGTGAGAATCCCCCGCCGCGGCGGCTTGCCGCCGCAGCAAGCCCAGCCGCTGCAGCTGGCACAGGCTATTCGAGGCCCAGGAGGCGGGGGAGGGAGCCGATCGAGCCGATGACCTCGTCCGCCCCTGAGGACTGCAGTGCCTGGCGGTCGCCGGCGCCGGTGAGGACGCCGACGAGGAGGCCGGCGCCGGCGCGGCGGCCGGCGATCAGGTCCAGCGGGGTGTCGCCGACGACGACCATGCGGCGGACGTCCTCGACGCCCAGCTTCAAAGCGGCGACCAGCATGAAGTCGGGGAAGGGCCGGCCGCGGCCCGCGTCGGCGGGGGAGAGGACCAGGTCGACCTGGCCCCACCAGCCGAGGGCGTCCATGATGGCTTCCTGGGTGGCGCGGGCGAAGCCCGTGGTCAGGGCGACCTTGATGCCCGCGGTGCGCAGGGTCTTGATGGCCTCGAGCGCGCCGGGGATGGGCAGGACGGCGCCTTCGTCGACGAGCAGGCCGTAAGCCTCCTCGAAGGTCTCGTTGGCGGCCTGGGCCCGCTGCTCGTCGCCGTCGAGCAGCAGGCGGAAGACCTCGATGCGGCTCTGGCCCATCGTCTTGCGCACGACGGCGAGCATGCGGTCGTGCTGCGGGGTGCCGGGCGCGATGCCCTCACCCGCGAAGGCGACCGTGAAGGCCTGCTCGACCAGGCCGTCGTCCCGCACCGTCGTCCCCGCCATGTCGATGCAGGCGAGCTGCCACGCTGTCATCGCCCAATATGAGCACGCCGACAAGACGGGTTGGTGAACGGCGCAAAACGTTCAGAAGGTACCCTCCCGGCGCAGCTGCCTTGGCCTGCCGTCCGGGTCGTGGATGGTGTTGTACACCACACGTGCCCAGGTCACGGTACCCCCGCGTACCCGGGGCGGGCGGTACGGCAGGAGGCGGCCGGCGGGGCGGGGGCCGATCTTGCCGCTGTCGTGCCAGGCCTGCAGCGCCTTGGCGGAGGCGTCGAAGATCTCCTCGATCGGGCCTTCCGGGAGCTCGTCGAGCTCGAGGTGTTCCCGGCAGAGCCGTTCGCGGAGGTCCCGGGCGTAGCCGCCGGCGGGGTCGAGGACGGCGCAGGTGAGCTCGGAGTCGTGTGTCCAGGAGCGCAGCGACACGTTGTCGGAGCCGGTGGTGACCCACGTGTCGTCGACGACGCAGACCTTGGCGTGCACGTAGATGGGTGTGCCGTTGGCGTTCTCGGGGCTGAAGACGTGCAGCCGGTCGCCGCCCGCCTCGCGGAGCATGGTGAGGGCGCGCTCACGGCCGTACAGCTGCGGCATGCTCCCGAACTTGTCGGGGCGGTCCGGGTGCCGGGGGACGACGGCCACGAGGTGCAGGTCGGGGTGTTCGCGCAGCGCGTCGGCGAAGCAGCTGGCGACCTTCGGCGACCAGAGGTACTGGTCCTCCAGGTAGATCAGCCGCCGCGCGCGCCGGACCGCCTTGCCGTAGCCGCGGGCCACGCTGAACTCGCCCTGGGGCGCGAACGGGTAGCCGCCGCGGCGGTACGGGTACGTCCGCAGCAGCTGCACACTGAGGTCACCGGCCGGCGGGGGGTCGGGCAGCTGCGGCGGGAGCCGGTCGGGGTCCAGGTTCTCGTCCTCGACCTTGCCCTGGAACCAGTGCAGCGGGTTGCGTGACAGCGCCGACGGGTCCTCCCACCGCTCGCGGAAGGTGGCCTCGACCTGGCCGACCACCGGCCCGCGCAGCTCCAGCTGCACGTCGTGCCAGGGTGGCCGCTTGCCGTACTTCGGCGTGATCGGCACGGGCTGCGGGTCGCCCTCGTGCTCGGTCGTGTCGCGGCGGCCGTGGCAGAGGTCGATGCCGCCGACGTACGCCCGGTCCAGCTCGGGGCGGCCGGGGTGGCGCAGCACGACGAGCTTCTGGTGGTGCGAGCCGCCGACGCGGACCCGCATGTCGCGCAGGCACTCGCCGCCCGCGGCTTCGATCTTGCGGGCGAAGCGCCGGTTCTCCGCGGCGCTGAACTGCAGCGCGTTCCAGTGCGAGCGCCACAGCAGGCCCTTGACGCGCACGCCGCGGCGGGCCGCGTCGCACAGGACGTCCCCTATGGTCGGGCCGTTCTTGCTGACCCGCTGGCTCGCGTCGCCGCGCCAGTCGGTGAACAGCAGCAGGTCGCCGCGTTCCATGCGTTCGACCGCGGCGTAGAGTTCGGCGAAGTACGCCTTGCCGTCGATCAGCGGCCGCACGGCGTTGCCGTCGGTCCACGCCGAGATCCTGGTGTGCGGGTTGCCCCGCTCCTCTTCCGTGAGGAACCAGTCCTGTTTCATCGCGCCGCACCCGCCGTGGAGGAGAGGTCGCCGACCGGCTCCGGCGCGTCCTCGGCGCACGGCTGCTCGGCCAGGTCGCAGTTGGGTTTGACCAGCCAGTACACGGCGGTGAGCCACAGCGCCGAGAGCAGCATGCTACCCACGATGTCGGTCGGGTGGTGCATCCCGCGGTACATGCGGGACACCGCGACCCACAGCGGCATCGCCACGGCCAGGGCCAGGAACGCCCAGCGCCACCAGGCGCGGGTCCTCGGCATGATGAGCACGGCGGCGGTCGCCCAGATGAGGATCGTGGCGGCGACGTGGCCGGAGGGGAAGCTCGACGTCGGCATGGGCCCGTCCATGTTCTCCACGTCGGGGCGGGCCCGGTCGACGATCGCGGCGCTGGCGAGGAAGAGCGTCAGCTCGCCGAACATGACCGTCAGCAGGAAGATCACCGGGCGCCAGCGGCGGATCGCCGCGAGGGACACCGCGCCGATGACCAGGCCGATCGCGAGGATCGCGTGGGTGTTGCCGACCTCGCTGCCGACGATGCTGACATGGCCCAGCAGGTCGCTGCGGTGCGCGGCGAACCAGTGCGGGATCGTCGAGTCCCACAGCACGTTGCCGTTGCCGTCGCGGTACCGCGCCAGCGGCAGCCCGACCACGACCAGCGCGCCGAACGTGAAGACCCAGGCGACGGCGCCGAGCGCGAAGGCGCGGGCGGTGCCGGGCCGGTGCTCGTGCGGCTCGGTGGGGCGCAGGTCGTCGGCCGCCTCGGGCTCCAGGCCCTCTTCGAGCGGCTCGGTGACGCGCAGGCCTTCGTGGTACCGCAGCAGCTCGAACGCGGTGGCGCACAGCCCGAGCCACGCGATGCCGAGCGACCAGCCGCCGATCACGTCGGACAGGAAGTGCACGCCCAGCGCCAGCCGGCTGAAGCCGACCAGCGCGACGAGCGCGGCGACGCCGATCACCGCCGCCCTGCGCCAGCGGGGGCGCAGCGCCGGCAGGAACACCAGCAGCAGCGCCGTGTAGCAGATCAGCGAGTTGAGCGAATGGCCGCTCGGGAAGCTGTTGCCGCCGCCGTGCGCGACGGGCTGCTCGACGACGGGACGCAGCCGGCCGACGGCCAGCTTGAGCGTCGGGTCGAGGATGAGACCGCCGACGGTGGTCGCCACGAGGAAGCCGGCCAGCTTGTACTGCTTCCGGACGACGACGAGGGTGGTGCCGATCACGACGAGCCACGCCATGACGCCGAAACTGCCGAGCCGGCTGATGCCGCCCATCAGCGTCACCAGGAAGTCACTCGGCGCGACGGCCGCGTTGAGCGACTCGGCGATGCCCCGGTCCACCGACTCCAGCGGCAGCCAGCGCACCCGTACCGCAATGATCAACAGGCTGAACAGCAGCGCGGCCGCGCCGAAGCCGGCCATGCGCCAAAGCGCGGTTCTCTGGGTCCTCACGTTTGCCAGCATGCCCAGTCGGGGGAGAACGAGAACATGACGCCCGCCGATACAGCACACCGCGCCACGCAGAGCGACCTGTTCAAGAACCTGACCAAGGTCGGGTTCATCGGGTACGGCCTGCTGCACCTCGCGCTCGCCTGGGTGGCGGCGCAGATCGCCTTCGGTGAGGGCGGCCAGGAGGGTGACCAGTCCGGTGCCTTCCAGAAGCTCGCGGAGCAGCCGTTCGGCAAGGTGTTGCTCTGGTTCGTGCTGATCTGCCTGGTGGCACTCGCCCTGTGGCAGGTCGCCCTGGCGATCTGGGGGCACCGCGACGTGCGGGGCAAGGAGCGGATCTGGGAGCGGGTCGCCTCCGGCGCCCGCGTCGTGATCTACGGCGCCCTCGCCTGGACCGCCGGCAAGGTCATCATGGGCACGCCGTCCTCCAGCGCCGACCAGCAGCAGGAGGTCACCACCGGGATCATGGCCAAGCCGGCCGGTGCCTGGCTCGTCGGGCTGATCGGCCTGGGCGTCCTCGGGTTCGGTGTCGGGATGCTCTGGTACGGGTGGAAGCGCAAGTTCGCGCGGAAACTGAACTTCGGCACGGCGGACCCGAAGACCCGCAAGACCGCGACCAGGGCCGGGCAGATCGGCTACATCGCCAAGGGCGTCGCGTTCGGGATCGTCGGCGTCCTGCTGCTGCAGGCGGCGATCACCAACGACCCCGGCAAGTCCCGCGGGCTCGACGCCGCCCTGCACACGCTGGTGGCCCAGCCCTTCGGCAAGTTCCTCCTGCTCGCTGTCGCCCTCGGCGTCGCGGCGTTCGGCGTCTACTGTTTTTTCCAGGCCCGCTTCCGCAAGGTAGGGACGTGACCGACACCCGCACCGCGGCGGTGATCGTCAACCCGTCCAAGGTCATCGACCTGGACGAGCGCCGCAAGGAGATCTGCGGCCTGTTCGCCGAGGCGGGCAGGCCCGAGCCCCTCTGGCTCACCACCACCCCGGAGGACCCCGGCTGCGGCATGGCGGTGCAGGCGGTCGAGGCGGGCGTCGACGTGGCGCTGGTCTGCGGCGGTGACGGCACCGTCATGGCGGTCGCGTCCGTCCTCGCCGGCACCGACGTCGCCCTGGCCCTCGTCCCGTCCGGCACGGGCAACCTGCTCGCCACGAACCTCGGCGTCACCCGCGACGTGCGGGCCGCGGTCGAGGTGGCGCTGCACGGCGACCGCCGCCGCATCGACGTCGGCGTCGTGGACGGCGCCGACACCAGCACCGGGCACCCCGGCACGTTCACGGTCATGGCCGGGATGGGCTTCGACGCGGAGATGCTCGAGGCGACCCCCGACACGGCGAAGCGCCGGTTCGGCTGGCTCGCCTACGTCGCGGCGGGGATGAAGAAGCTGCACCGCAAGCGGGTCCTGATGCGGATCCGCCTGGACGGCGGCCGCTGGATCCGCCGCCGGGCCCGCAGCGTGCTCGTCGCCAACGTGGGCCGCCTCCAGGGCGGGATCCCGCTCTTCCCGGACGCCGAGCCGGACGACGGCTGGCTGGACGTGGCAGTCCTGACGCCCCGGGACATCACCGACTGGGTGCGCCTCGGCTGGGGCGTCGTCATGCGCCGCGGCGGAACCGCGCAGCTGGAGACCTTCCGGGCGAGGAAGGTCGAGGTCCACACCGACCGCGAGCAGGCCCGCGAGCTCGACGGCGACGTCGTCGCGCCCTCGCGGACGCTCGTCGCCCGGATCTCACCCGCCGCGCTCCTGCTCTGCGTGCCCGGCGGTGAGCCCGGGCACGGCGCGGAGGCTACTCGTCCTCGCGACGCTTGAGGTCCTCCTCCCAGCTGCGCAGGAGCTCGGCGTCCCGGCGCGACTGGTTGGTGTCGAGGTTGCGCAGGAAGTCCGGGTCGTCGTCGGGTGCGACCGGCTTCGTCGGCCTGCGCCGCGTGCCGCCCTGAGCGGCGAGCCCGGCGTGCTGCTCGGTCGCGAGCGGACGGCCCGCGAAGAACCAGGCGACCACGCCGACGACGGGGAGCAGCAGGATGACGAGACACCAGACGACCTTCGGCAGCCCCCGGACGTCGTCGCGGTCCGTGGACAGGCAGTCGATCAACGCGACCAGCGTCGCGACCAGCACGATGAGAAAGGGCAGTGCACGTCCCATGGCGCCATCATGACGCAGTGAAGCGCCCTATGACACCAGCAAGAGGGTGCCCGTCACGCTGTACAGGAGGATGAGCGTGACGACGAGGGGCAGCGTGCGGCGCACCGGGCGGGTGAGCCCGGCAATTCTCATCCTGATCAGGTGAATCGCGCCGGCCCAGGTGAGCCCGACGGCGGCCACCGCGACGACCGCGACCGGGCCGGGTGCCTCGAGCGCGGCGAGCCGCGCCAGGAGCAGCGCCACCGCGGTGAACGACACGCTGGTGCGCCGCCACGAGAGCATGGTGCGCTCCAGCTGCGCGCCGGGGGGACCGTCCTCGGACGGGCGGACGGGGACGGTCACAGGAACGTCGCCACCAGCAGGGCGACCGCGCCCACCGCGACGATCAGGGCCAGGATCGCGGGGAAGCGCGACGGCGGCAGCGCCTCACCCAGCCGCATCGCCCGTTCGCTGCGGGCCCAGTGGTCGACCGAGCGGACGGCGACCAGGCCGCCGAGCGCGAAGAGCGACACCGCGATCACCACCCGCAGCCGGTGCCCGGGCAGGAACTGCGCGATCGCCAGCCCGCCGCCGACCAGGGCGAGGGCGGTGCGCAGCCAGGCGAGGAACGTGCGCTCGTTGGCGAGCGAGAAGCGGTAGTCGGGGGTCGTGCCGACCGAGCGCACCTCGGCGGGGTCGAACCATCGCCGGATGACGGCCCACATCGACACCATTCTCAGACTCCTGTCAGTGGTACTGGGTACAGTCGCGCCCGATGCTGCGAACAACTCTGGCCGGGCTCCGTGCTCACAAGCTACGGCTGCTGCTGACCGCTACGGCCATCATGATCGGTGTCGGCTTCCTCGCCGGCACCCTGGTCTATGGCGATACGGCCAAGGCGGCCTTCTACGACGATCTCGCGCGCGCCGCGAAGAACGTCGACGCCTCCGTGGGCTCCTCCGGCTTCAGCGAGACCGGGCAGCGCTTCGACGCCGGCATCCTCGACGAGGTCAGGGCCGTGCCGGGGGTGACGCACGCCGACGGCAGGATGGCCGAGCGGCTGCCGATGCTCGACAGGAACGGGCGGCTCATCTCGTATCTCGGCAGGATCGGCTGGGCGCTGTCGACCCCCGGCGACGAGCACCTGTCGATGTATGACATCGGCACCGGCCGGCAGCCGCAGCGGGCCGGCGAGATCGCGGTCGACGACACCACCGCCGAGATCTACGGCTTCACGGTCGGTGAGCAGGTGTCGGTGGTCGGCCCGGACCAGAAACCGGTCGCGCTGACCCTCGTCGGCATCATGGACCTCGGCGCCAACAAGCGCTTCGCGGGCTTCACGGTCGCCGCGCTCACCCCGGCCGACATGCGCACGCTCACCGGCGCCGACGGCTACGCGCAGGTCGTCGTGTCCGGGCAGCCGGGCCTGTCGCAGGAGCAGCTCGCCGGCCGGCTCTCCTCGGCGCTCGGCGGCCGGGCCTGGGTGACCACGGGCGCGCAGATGCGCGAGGAGTACGCGCAGGCCGCCGCCAAGTACGTCGACGGCTTCCTGGTCGTGATCTTCGGCTTCGGCCTGATCGCCCTGGCGGTGTCGGTCTTCGTCATCTACAACACCTTCGCGATCCTGGTCGCCCAGCGGATCCGGGAGCTGGCGCTGCTGCGCTGCGTCGGCGCCTCCAAGGGGCAGCTGTTCGGCTCGGTGATCCTGGAGGCGGTCGTCGTCGGCGTCGTCGCGTCGCTCGGTGGCCTGCTCGTCAGCACCGTCGTCGGCGAGGGCCTGCTCATCGGCCGCAACACCGTCGGCAGCGGGGTCCGCGTCGACCGGCTGATCGTCACCCCCACCACCGTGCTGGTCGGGGTCCTCGCCGGCACGCTCTTCACGGTGGTCGCGTCGCTGCTGCCGGCGGCCACCGCGAGCCGCATCCCGCCGATCGCCGCGCTGCGCACCACCGCGGTGTCGGAGGTCGCGGCCGGGCGGCGGCTGCTGCGGATCGTCGTCGCCGCGATCCCGGCCGTGACCGGTGGGCTGCTCATGCTGTACGGCACCACGGTGCCGGGGTTCACCGGCGTGCCGATCGTGTTCCTCGGCGCGATCGGGGTCTTCACCGGCATCGTGATCGCCGCGCCGCTGATCGTGTCGCGGCTCACGGCATGGGCGGGCTGGGTGCCGGCGAAGGTGTTCGGCGCCGCCGGCCGGCTCGCGGTCACCAACGCCCTGCGCAACCCCAAGCGGGTCGCGGCCACCACCAGCGCCCTCATGGTCGGCCTGGCGCTGATGAGCGTCTTCAGCGTGCTGCTGGCGACCGCGCGGGAGCAGGCCGAGCAGGAGCTCGACGAGAACTTCTCCGTCGACTACATCATCAGCGGCGTCTACACCCCGGCCGGCCAGAGCCGGAAGGTGCCCCTCGGGGTGACCGCGACCCTGCGCACCCATCGCGAGCTGGCCGCGGTCGCCGCCGCCCGCAGCCGTGACGGCGACGTCGGTGGCCGGTACACCGAGATCTGGACCATGGAGCCGGGCGCCCTGGACACCGTCCTGCGCCCCGAGATCACCGCCGGGTCCGCCGGCGCGCTCAAGCAGGGCACGGTCGCCCTCAACCGCTTCTTCGCCGACGAGCTCGGGGTCCGCGTCGGCGAGCAGGTCACGGTCCGCACGCTGACCCTGACCGTCGCCGCGCTCTACGACGACGCGCCGACCGAGGGCAAGGCGCTGCTGGACTGGAGCGACTATGCGACCGTGTTCGGGGCCGGCGATCCCGACCAGGTGCTGGTCAAGGCCGCCGAGGGGGTCGCGCCGGTCGACTCGCGGGCCGCGGTCGACGCGTCGCTGAAGGAGGCGCCGCTCACCCAGGTCAGCAGCCAGGCGGAGTGGCGGGCCCGGATCACCGGCTCCCTCGACGAGCAGCTCGGCGTCTTCTCGGCGCTGCTGGGCATGTCGATCGTCATCGGGCTGACCGGGATCGCCAACACCCTCGCCCTGTCGGTGCTGGAGCGCACCCGGGAGTCGGCGCTGCTGCGGGCGCTCGGGCTGTCCCGCGGTCAGCTGCGCGGGATGCTGGTGCTCGAGGCGATGCTGATGGCGTTCGTCGGCGCGGTGGTCGGCGTCGGGTTCGGCGTGCTCGTCGGCGTGTCCGCGTCGGTCGGGCTGATCCGGCAGTTCGGCCACGGGCACCCCGTCGTGCCGTACGGGCAGCTGCTGCTCTACGTCGTCCTGGCCGCCGTCGCCGGTGCGGTCGCCGCGCTGCTGCCGGCCCGGCGGGCGGCGCGCACGGAGGTCGCCGCGGTGATGGCGGACGACTGATCCGCCGGTCAGACCGGCATGTGCCACAGCGACCGGATGAGCTCGGACACGCAGCGCTCGCGGGGGTGACCGCAGGTGCACCAGTGCTCCTCCGGCGCCTCGCAGGGCCGGTGTGTGACCTTTTCCGCAGCGTGCTGAGCGACCGCCGCGGAGAGCTCGCGGGCCGGCTCGATAAGCGCGGTTTTCTGTGACATTTCCCCCACCCCCGGCTTCAGGGTGAACCGTCTCGTGACACTTTTCACCGCCCTTCCGAACCTACTCCTGAGTAACATTCGAGAGGCGAACCCGTTGTCGAGCGGGTCGGGCCGTAACGTGGGGCGCAAGTCAGCCGCGACGGCGCGGCGACTGTCAAGCAGGAGGACCTCGGACCACGATGAAGATCGTCGTACTCGTCAAGCAGGTGCCGGACTCCGGCGCGGACCGCAACCTGCGCAGTGACGACAACACCGTCGACCGCGCGTCAGCCAGCAACGTCATCAACGAGATGGACGAATACGCCATCGAGGAGGCGCTGCGCCTCCAGGAGGCACACGGCGGCGAGGTGGTCGTGCTGACCGTCGGACCCGACCGTGCCACGGAGTCGATCCGCAAGGCCCTGTCGATGGGCCCGGACTCCGCCGTCCACGTCGTCGACGACGCGTTGCACGGCTCGTGCGCCGTCGCCACCTCGAAGGTCCTCGCGGCCGCCATCGCCCTGCAGGAGGCCGACCTGGTCATCTGCGGCGCGGAGTCGACCGACGGCCGGGTTCAGGTGATGCCGCACATGATCGCCGAGCGGCTCGGCATCGCGGCGCTGACCGGCGCCCGCAAGGTCACCGTCGACGGCACCTCGCTCACGATCGAGCGGCAGACCGACGAGGGCTACGAGGTCGTCACCGCCTCGACCCCCGCTCTGGTCAGCGTGTGGGACACGATCAACGACCCGCGCTACCCGTCGTTCAAGGGCATCATGGCCGCCAAGAAGAAGCCGCTGCAGACCCTGTCGCTGGGCGACCTGGGCATCGCCGCCGGCGAGGTCGGCTTCGACGGCGCGACGAGCACCGTCGTGGAGCACAACAAGCGCCCGCCCCGCCAGGCCGGCAACAAGATCGACGCGGGTGACGACGGCGGCAGCAAGCTCGTCGAATACCTGGCCTCCGAGAAGTTCGTCTAAGGGAGTTCGAAACCATGGCTGAAGTACTGGTCGTCGTCGAGGCCTCCCAGGGCGCCGTCAAGAAGGTCACCCTCGAGATGCTGACCCTCGCCCGCACGCTGGGCGACGCCTCCGCGGTCGTCCTGGGCGGCTCCGCCTCGGCGGTCGCCGACAAGCTCGGCGAGTTCGGCGCCTCGAAGATCTACGCCGCCGAGAGCGAGGACCTCGACGGGTATCTCGTGGCCGGCAAGGCCACCGTCCTCGCGTCGCTGATCCAGCGGGTGTCGCCCGCCGCGGTCCTCATCGCCTCCAGCCAGGAGGGCAAGGAGATCGCCGGCCGGGTCGCCGTCAAGCTCGACAACGGGCTGCTCACCGACGTCGTCGCCCTGGACGCCGAGGGCGTCGGCACGCAGGTCGTCTTCGCCGGCTCCACGATCGTGAAGTCGAAGGTCAGCAAGGGCCTGCCGATCGTCACCGTCCGGCCCAACTCGCTCACGCCGTCCCCGGCGCCGGCCACCCCGTCGGTCGAGCAGGTCGAGGTCGCGCTCACCGACAAGGACAAGCTGGCGAAGGTCGTCGAGCGCAAGGTCGAGGCGAAGGGCGCCCGCCCCGAGCTGGCCGAGGCGTCGATCGTCGTCTCCGGCGGCCGCGGCGTCGGCAGCGCGGACAACTTCAAGCTGGTCGAGGAGCTCGCCGACCTGCTCGGCGCCGCGGTCGGCGCGTCCCGCGCGGCGGTCGACTCGGGCTTCTACCCGCACCAGTTCCAGGTCGGGCAGACCGGCAAGACGGTGTCGCCGCAGCTGTACGTCGCGCTCGGCATCTCCGGCGCGATCCAGCACCGGGCCGGCATGCAGACGTCGAAGACGATCGTCGCGGTCAACAAGGACCCCGAGGCGCCGATCTTCGAGCTCGCCGACTTCGGCGTCGTGGGCGACCTGTTCAAGGTCGTGCCGCAGGCCGCCGAGGAGATCCGCAAGCGCAAGTAGCGCCTGCGCAAGCGCGAAACGGATGCGAAAGGCCGCCCACCGACCCCCGGTGGGCGGCCTTCGCCGTCGTGTGCCCCGCCGCCTACGGCAGGGTGCCGCGGAGCAGGCTCTTGCCGGAGTGGGTGGCGTCGCCGTCGTGCGGCTCGGCGGAGATGTCGACGATGTTGAACCTGCTCAGGTCGAGGTTGCCGGGCACGGTCAGCTCCTGGTCGGTCTTCGCGCCCATCACGCCGAGCGCCTGCATCCGCAGGCCGGGGCCCTGCAGGCTGGTGGAGTCCAGCAGCCACGCCTCGTAGTCGCCGTCGGCCTGCGCCGGCATGCCCTCCGCGTGTACGACCAGCTTCCGCTCCCCGCCGACGCTGACGAGGCACGCATACCCGCCCGCCCCGGCCGGTGCGCCGGGCAGCGCTTCGAGGGACACCCTGGGCGCGCCGGCGGAGCAGGCCGCGACGGGGGCCGGCGCCGGCTCGTCCCGCAGGACCAGCGCCGTGCCGGCGGTGGCGGCGACCGCGGCCACGACGGCCGCCGCGGCGGCGACGGCGGCGGTGACGCCCCAGCCGTGTCCGCGCGGCCGGGCCGCCCGCCGCCGCGACAACTCGTCGACGGACGGTGCGGGCCGTGGCCGTACACCCGCCGACGCGGCGACAGGAGGCGGATCGGTGTGCAGGGTCACCGGCGGCGGGGGCGTGGCCCGGTCGGTCGCCGCCAGCTCCGCGCGGATCCGCTGCCAGACGTGCTCGGGCGGGGGCGGCAGGTCGCGCAGCCGCTGGGTCTGCCGGCCGAGGCCGGCCACGTCGCGCAGCTCCGCCACCTCGGAGCGGCACCGCACGCACGTGTCGAGGTGGCCGGTCTCGTGCTGGTCGAGGGTCTCCTCACCGAGGGCCAGAAGCACCAGCCGCTCGGGCTCCAAATGTGACACCGTCCACCTCCCATCGACTGCGTAGTCTCGCCATCCCGCGCCGCAGGTGGCTCTTCACCGTGCCCAGCGGCAGCCCCGTCACCGCCGCGATCTGCGGGTGTGTCAGGTCGTCGTAGAACGCCAGCTCCAGCACCCGCCGCTGCTCGCCGGGCAGCTGGGCCATCTCGTCGGCGACGACGAGCCGGTCGACGACCCGGTCCGGGGGCGCCTCGACCTGGTCGGCGGGGGCGAGCCGGCGGACCGAGTCGGTGATCCGGTCGTCGCGGGCGGTGGCGCGGATCTGGTCGACGACCTTGCGCCGGGCGATGCCGAGCAGCCAGCCGAGCATCGACCCGCGGGACGGGTCGAAGCTCTCCCGGCCGAGCCACGCGGCGACGAACGTGGCCTGCGTGACGTCCTCGGCGTCGGTCGTGCTCGCCAGACCGCGCGCGGCGAGATGGAACACCGCCGGTCCGTAGCGCTCATACGCCTGTCGCAGCGCACGCTCGTCACCGGCGCGGAACAGGTCCGCGAAGCCGTCGTCGCCGTCGGTCGAATGCTCGACGCTCGTCGAGCTCACCGTGGTTGCCGCCATCGCACAGGCACGTCCTGAAGCTATCGCATCTCACCGGGGACTTCCGCCTACGTGTTCGGCGCGGAAGGGGCCGCTGGATGCACTTCGTGGCCATTTCCACTCGTCGCATCCGGCGCCGGTACGGGCGGCGAAACCCTGGCCGTCATCGTCCTTCTCGACAGGGAGATCTCCAGATGCGTCTTCGCAGGATGATTGCCGCGGTCTTCGTCGTGGCCGCTTCCACGGCTTTCTTCGCGACCCCGGCGCACGCGGCCGGGCCGTCGAAGGTGTCGGTCGTGCACGGCATCCCCGGCCAGCCCGTCGACGTCTACGTCAACGGCGCCAAGACCCTGAACAACTTCCAGCCGTCCACGGTCGCGGGTCCGCTGGACCTGCCCGCCGGCAAGTACGACATCGTGATCGTCAAGCCGGGTGATCCGGTGACCAGCCCGATCATCAAGGTCGACCAGGCCGCGGTGCCCGCCGACGCCAACATCACGCTGGTCGCGCACCTGACGGCCGACGGCAAGCCCACCCTGACGCCGTTCGTCAACGACGTGAGCAAGGTCGCGGCCGGCAAGGCACGCCTCGTCGTGCGGCACACGGCGGCGGCGCCCGCGGTCGACGTGCGCGCCGGCGGCCAGCCCGTGTTCAAGAACCTCACGAACCCCAACGAGGCCAAGGCCGACATCGCCGCCGGGACGGTCAGCGCCGATGTCGTGCTCGCCGGTACCACCACCGTCGCGATCCCCGCGGCGAGCCTGAACCTCGCCGAGGGCACCTCGACCATCGTCTACGCGGTCGGCTCCGCCACGGACAAGACGCTCGGCGTGGTCGCGCAGAAGATCGAGGGCCTGCACTCGGCGCCGGGTGGCGTGCCGAGCGGCACGGGCGGCCTGCTCGACCAGCCCGCGCCGTGGGGTCTGTACGCCCTCGCCGCCGCCGGTGTCGTCGCGCTCGCCGGTGGGGCCGTGGCCGTGCGGCGGCGGGTCCGCGCCTGATGCACCGCAGATCCGTGCTCGGCGCCGTGGTCGTCCTGCTCACCCTCGCCGGGTGCGCGGACGATCCGGCGCCGAGCGTCGGCGGCGCGACCGCCTCGGCGCTCGCCGCCTCCTCCGCGCCGGCCGCTTCCGGCGGGGTTCCCGTGCAGGCGGGGGCGCTGCCCGGCGCGGCCGCCACCGTCGCGCCGGCGCGGCTGGCGATCGAGAAGCTCAGGCTGACCGCCCGGGTCGACGCGGTCGGCATCGACTCCGCGACGGGCGACTTCGCGGTCCCGCCGAGCATCGACGAGGTCGGCTGGTACCGGTTCGGCCCCGGCCTGGAGGCGACCGCCGGATCGATCGTCATCGCCGGGCACGTCGACAGTGCGGAGCAGGGCAGGGGCGCGTTTTTCAGACTGCGCGAATTGGGTCCGGGCGATACGGTGACGGTCACCGGCAGTGACGGTGCGGTGCGGAAGTTCACGGTCGTGGCGCGGGAGATCTTCGCCAAGACCGCCGTTCCGCTGGAGCGATACTTCGCACGGGACGGCGCGCCGCGGCTCACCCTGATCACGTGCGGTGGCCCTTTCGACGCGAAGACCCGGCACTACCGGGACAACGTGGTGATCACCGCGCAACCGGCGCAGCGGTAAGGAGTGGACGGCCGTTAGGCTTGGGCCCGATGTCGTACCTCGACCATGCCGCCACCACGCCGATGCTCCCGGAGGCGCTCGACGCCTTCGTCGCTGCGGCGCGTGCAGTCGGCAACGCCTCGTCGCTGCACGCACCCGGCCGCCAGGCCCGTCGCCGGGTGGAGGAGTCGCGCGAGCAGATCGCCGCCGCGCTCGCCGCCAGGCCGTCCGAGGTGATCTTCACCGGTGGCGGCACCGAAAGCGACAACCTCGCTACCAAGGGCATCTTCTGGGCGCGGCGGGCCGCCGACCCGCGGCGCAACCGGATCGTGGCCAGCTCGGTGGAGCATCACGCGGTGCTCGACGCCGTCACCTGGCTGGAGCAGCACGAGGGCGCCTCGGTCACCTGGCTGCCCGTCTCGCCGTCGGGCCGGGTGGACCCGGCTGACCTCGCCGCCGCGCTCGACGGTGACGACGTGGCCGTGGCCACCGTCATGTGGGCCAACAACGAGGTCGGCACCATCCAGCCCGTCGCGGAGCTCGCGGCGGCCGCCGCGGCGTCGGGTGTGCCGTTCCACACCGACGCGGTCCAGGCCGTCGGGCAGATCCCGGTCGACTTCGCCGCCAGCGGCGCGGCCGCGCTCACCGTCAGCGGGCACAAGCTCGGCGGCCCGATCGGCGTCGGCGCGCTCCTGCTCGGCCGCGAGGTCGCCTGCACCCCGCTGCTGCACGGCGGCGGCCAGGAGCGCGACGTGCGGTCCGGCACCCTCGACGTGCCCGGCATCGTCGCGCTCGCCGTGGCGGTCGAGCTGTCGGTCAAGACCCAGCGCGAGACCGCCGAGCGGATCGGGCGGCTGCGCGACGACCTCGTCGCCCGCGTCCGCGACGCCGTGCCCGGCGCGATCCTCAACGGCGACCCGGTGGACCGCCTGCCGGGCAACGCGCACTTCTCGTTCCCGGGCTGCGAGGGCGACGCGTTGCTGCTGCTGCTCGACGCCCAGGGCATCGCGTGCTCGACCGGCTCCGCCTGCTCGGCCGGTGTCGCGCAGCCGTCGCACGTACTGATCGCGATGGGCGCCGGTGACGCCGAGGCGCGCTCGTCGCTGCGTTTCACGCTCGGGCACACCTCGACCGTCGCCGACGTCGACGCGCTGGTCGCGGCGCTGCCCGGCGCGGTCGAGCGGGCCCGGCGGGCGGGGGCGGTCAAGTCCCGCCTCTAGGGTGGGCCTCGTCTTGCCGCCTCTAGGGTGGGCCTCGTCCTGCCGGTGGGCTTCGCCTTGCTGTGGGCTTCGCCTTGCCGGTGGGCTTCGTCTCGCTGTGGGCTTTGCCTTGCCGGTGGGCTTCGTCTCGCTCTGGGTAGGCTTCTTCTCGTGAGAGTGCTTGCGGCGATGTCAGGTGGGGTCGACTCGGCGGTCGCGGCCGCGCGGGCGGCCGAGGCCGGTCACGACGTGACCGGGGTCCACCTCGCCCTGGCGCGCAACCCGCAGACCTATCGCAGCGGCGCCCGCGGCTGCTGCACCCTGGAGGACGCCCGCGACGCGCGGCGCGCCGCCGACGTGATCGGCATCCCGTTCTACGTCTGGGACATGGCCGAGCAGTTCCACGACTCCGTCGTCGACGACTTCGTCGCCGAGTACGCGGCCGGCCGCACGCCGAACCCGTGCCTGCGGTGCAACGAGAAGATCAAGTTCGAGGCGGTGCTGGACCGGGCGGTGGCCCTCGGGTTCGACGCGGTCGTCACCGGGCACCACGCCAGGCTGGGCGCGGACGGGCTGCTGCGGCGCAGCGTCGACGACGCGAAGGACCAGTCCTATGTCCTGGCGGTGCTGACCGCCGCGCAGCTGTCGCGGGCGATGTTCCCCCTCGGCGACTCGACGAAGACCCGGGTCCGCGCGGAGGCGCTCGAACGAGGGCTCGCGGTGGCCGACAAGCCGGACAGCCACGACATCTGCTTCATCGCCGACGGGGACACCCGCAAGTTCCTCGCGGACCGGATCGGCTCGCAGCCCGGCGACATCGTGGAGGCCACCACCGGTGCCGTCATCGGGCGGCACGAGGGCGCGTTCGCCTACACGGTGGGCCAGCGCCGGGGGCTCGACCTGCGCGTCTCGGCGCCGGACCGCAACCCGCGCTACGTGCTGTCGATCACGCCCGCCACCAACACCGTCACCGTTGGCCCGGGCGCCATGCTCGACGTCTCCACGGTGGTGGGCACGCGGCCGATCTGGCACGCCCCCTCCGCCGCCGTCGACTGCACCGTCCAGCTGCGGGCGCACGGGTCCGTCTTCCCGGCGTCGGTCCGCGTCGACGGCGCCTCGCTGACCGCCGCCCTGTCCTCGCCCGCCCGCGGCGTCGCCGCCGGTCAGGCGATCGTGTGCTACCAGCCGTCGCCCGACGGCGACATCGTGCTCGGCTCCGCGACGATTTCGGAAACTTCATGACATTTCCCTGGCCGGTGGGGTCCGCCACCGGGATCGGCTCGATGCCCGGCACCGACATCGCCGAAGCGCAGCGGATCGTGCTCGGCGAGCTGCCCGACCTGCCGCACCTGCCGGAGCTGCCCGGTCGCGGCGCCGGCGCCGACATGATCGGCAGGGGCGGGGCGCTGCTGACCGAGCTGCCGGTCGAGCTGTACGCGGGACGCTGGCGCGTCGCCTCCCGGCCCGGCCACGACCTGCGGGTCGCGCTGGACTTCCTGGAGCGCGACCTCGACACCATGACCGAACAGGCCGCCGACTTCACCGGCCTGTTCAAGATCCAGGTCCCCGGGCCGTGGACCCTGGCCGCGTCGCTGCAGCTGCCGATCGGCGGTGCGGTCCTGCGCGACCACGGCGCCAGCCGCGACCTCGCGGCCTCGCTCGCCGACGGCGTCCGCGCGCACGTCGCGCAGGTGCGGGCCCGGCTGCCGCACGCCACGATCCTGCTGCAGGTCGACGAGCCGTCCCTGCCCGCGGTGCTGGCCGGACGGGTGCCCTCGGAGAGCGGGTACGCCACCCTGCGCTCCGTCCCCGTCCCCGTCGCGCACGCCGCGCTGGCCTCCGTGATCTCGGCGGCCGACGGGCCGGTCGTCGTGCACTGCTGCGCGCCGGACGTGCCGCTGTCGCTGCTGCGCACCGCCGGGGCGCTCGCCGTCGCGATGGACCTGTCGCTGCTCTCCGACCTCGACGCGCTCGGCGAGCAGATCGACGGCGGCATGGGGCTCTTCGCCGGCGTCTCCGGGCCGTCGCCCGCCTCGACCGTGCGGGACCTGTGGCGCAAGCTGGGCTTCCCGCTCAGCTCGCTCGCGGTCCAGGTGGTGGTCACCCCGCCGTGCGGACTGTCCGGCCCGCCGCTGCCCGCGCTGCGTGCGGTGCGCGACGCCGGGCGGCGGCTCACCGACGATCTCTGATTTCTGTCGTACCCGGGCGGTAAGTTCGGGGGCATGAGCGATGCGGGGACCGAGCCCACCCTCGAAGCACGTGAGCGGCACGCCGAGCTGTCCCGCGAGCTGGACGAGCACCAGTATCGGTATTACATCCTGCAGTCGCCGGCCGTCGACGACTCGATCTATGACCGGCTCATGCGCGAGCTCGAGGCGATCGAGGCGGAGTTCCCGGCCCTGGTCACCCCCGACTCGCCCAGTCAGCGCGTCGGCGGCACGTTCTCCACCGACTTCGCCGCCGTCGAGCACGCCGAGCGCATGCTCAGCCTCGACAACGCGCTCAACGACGACGCCCTTGCCGCCTGGGCGCAGCGCATCGAGCGCGACGCCGGCAGCGCCCCGCGCTATCTGTGCGAGCTGAAGATCGACGGCCTCGCCATCAACCTCACCTATGAGCGGGGGCGCCTGGTCCGCGCCGCCACCCGTGGCGACGGCCGCACCGGCGAGGACGTCACGCTCAACGTGCGCACCATCGCCGGCATCCCCGAGGAGCTCACCGGCACCGACGTGCCCGACCTGCTGGAGGTCCGCGGTGAGGTGTTCTTCACCCTCGCCGGCTTCGAGGAGGTCAACGCCGCCCAGGTCGCCGCCGGGGAGGACCCGTTCGCCAACCCGCGCAACGCGGCCAGCGGCAGCCTCCGCCAGAAGGACCCGCGGATCACCGCGTCCCGCCCGATGCGGATGCTGGTCCACGGCTTCGGCGCGCGCGAGGGGTTCAATCCCGCGAGCCAGTCCGAGTCCTATGAGCTGATGCACGCCTGGGGGCTGCCGACCTCGCCCCGCTGGAAGGTCTTCGACGACCTCGACGGCGTCCGCTCCTACATCGCCGACTACGGCGCCCGCCGCCACGCCATCGAGCACGAGATCGACGGCGTCGTCGTCAAGGTCGACCAGGTCTCCATCCAGCGCCGGCTCGGCTCCACCAGCAAGGCACCCCGCTGGGCGATCGCCTTCAAATATCCGCCCGAGGAGGCGATGACCAAGCTCCTCGGCATCGAGGTCAACGTCGGCCGCACCGGCCGCGTCACCCCGTTCGCCGTGATGGAGCCCGTCTCCGTCGGCGGCGTCAAGGTCGCCCAGGCCACCCTGCACAACGCGCAGGAGGTCGTCCGCAAGGGCGTCCTCATCGGCGACACCGTCGTCATCCGCCGCGCCGGCGACGTCATCCCCGAGGTCCTCGGCCCGGTCGCCGACCGCCGCGACGGCACCGAGGTCGCCTTCGTCATGCCTGCCGACTGCCCGTCCTGCGGCACGTCCCTCGCCCCGGAGAAGGACAGCGACGTCGACATCCGCTGCCCCAACGCCCGCACCTGCCCGGCCCAGCTCCGCGAGCGCCTCTTCGCCCTCGCCGGCCGCAACGCCCTGGACATCGAGGCCCTCGGCTGGAAGTCCGCCGCCGCCCTGCTCGAGTCCGTCATCGTCAACGAGGCCGACCTCTTCGACATCGACGCCGACAAGCTCGCCAAGGCCCCCTTCTTCGTCAACAAGGACGGCTCCCTCAGCAGCACCGCCCACCAGCTGCTCGCCAACCTCCAGGAGGTCAAGGAGCGCCGCCTCTGGCGCGTCATCGTCGCCCTCTCGATCCGCCACGTCGGCCCCACCGCCGCCCAGGCCCTGGCCGGCTCGATCGGCTCCCTGCAGACCATCGCCACCGCCACCCCCGAGGAGCTCGCCGCCGTCGAGGGCGTCGGCCCCACCATCGCCCGCGCCGTCCACGACTGGTTCACCGTCGACTGGCACCGCGAGGTCGTCGACCGCTGGTCCGCCGCCGGCGTCCGCATGGTCGAGGACCAGGTCACCTCCGGCCCCCGCCCCCTCGACGGCATCACGGTCGTGGTCACCGGCTCCCTGGACCGCTTCTCCCGCGACCAGGCCACGGAAGCCATCACCTCCCGCGGCGGCAAGGTCTCCGGCTCCGTGTCGAAGAAGACCCACTTCGTGGTCGTCGGCGAGTCCCCGGGCTCCAAGGCCGACAAGGCCGCGACCCTGAAGGTCCCCATCCTCGACGAGGCCGCTTTCGAAACCCTCCTCACCGAAGGCCCGGACGCCGCCCGCGCCCTGGCCCAGCCCACCGACACCCCGGCACCCGACTCCGCGGCTCCGACCGCCCTCGCGCCCGCAGCCGCCCCGACCGATCCCGTGCCCGACACCCCCGCCGAGGCTCCCGCCGACACCGCCGGCTGAAGCCCTGGCTGCGGTCCCGGCCGACACTGCCGGCTGAGGGTCCGGCTGAGGTTTCTGTCGGCGCCGCCGTCTGGGGTCCGGTCTGGTGTCCGGTCCGAGGTCCCGTGTGAAGTCCCGGCCGACGCCGCCGGTTGGAGTCCAGTCCGAGGTCCCGGCTGAGGTTTCGGCCGACGCCGGGCAATGTCCAGCTGACGCCTCTGTCCGTGCCCGCGGCCGAGGTCCCCAGCCGGCGCTCGCCTCGGGCAGGCCTGAGCTGGCACGACCCTGCTGGGCCCAGCCGGGGTCACATTTGGCGTCCGGTCATGCTTTTCGGCCAATGTCGCAGCGGGGCTTCAGTCGACGTGGCAGGGTGCTTCGGCTGGGGTTCCAGCCGGCGTCCCTGTTGTCTTTTCGATCAACGGCCCGGCTGAGGCCTCAGCCGACGCGGCCCTGCGGCGTCTCCGCCGGGGTCTGGGCCGGCGTTGCTGCTGTGCTCCAGGTCGGGGCTTCTGCTGGTGTTCGGCGGAGGGCTCAGTTGACTCTCTATTGCCTTGGGCTGCTGTGCTGGACGGCGGCGCGCTGGGACTTGCCGACGTCCCGATCCGCGCTCGCCTTCAGCGGGCCCGATCTGGCGCGTTCCCGCAAGGGCTCCGCCGGGGGGTTCGATCGGCGCTCCTGCTGCGCTTCCAGCCGGCGCTCCCGCCGGTGTCAGGCGAAGGGCTCAGTTGATTCTCCGTTGCCGTCCGGCTGACGGGGTTGAACGGCGGTCCGCCAGGGCTCGCCGACGTTTCCAGCCCATCGTTCGCCTTCGCCGGGCCTGATCCGGCGCGGCCATGCTGAGACTTCTCGGAGTCGAGTCGGTGTTCCTGCTGCGCTCCCGGCCGGCGCTCCTGCTGGTGTTCTGTGAAGGGCCCGTCCGGATCCGCCGATGTCTGAGCCGTCCCGGCTGACGGACGCTTCGACCGACGCCGGGGCTCCGGCCGGCGTTTCTGCCGGACGCCGCCGCCCTTCAGCGGACCGCACCTGCCGCGCTCCTGCCGGACGCGCCGCGGAAGGGTGGGTCACGGAAGGTCGGGGGGTCGTCACGGAGTGGGAATGTGGGGCTGAGAGGGTCGCTCGGACGGGCGAACGGCGGGCGATTTGTGCATCGATTCAGCATCCTTTCCGGTTTCGGCGCCTGTTCAGGGTGCAGGCTCGCAGGGCGTCTCGACGGAGTTGTCGATGGCACCCGAGCGGGGGAGTGGATGGAGCAGAGCGCGCTGCGCAATGTCGCGCCGCCACGGCATGCTCATCGGTTCTTCGCGTACGTCGCGGTGGTGGTGGCGGCGGGGGTGGTGCTGCTCGTCGCCGGGCTGCGTGACGGGTTTCCGGCGAGCCTGCCGGCGGCGTTCTGGATGCTCGCCGCGTGCGCGGTGGTCGCCGACACCAGGCCGTTCGTGCAGGTCGACCGGGACGACGTGATCGTCACGCTGCCGTCGGTGTGTTTCACGTTCGCGATTCTGCTGGCGTTCGGGTTCGCGCCCGCGGTGCTGGTGCAGCTGGCGGCGGTGGCGATCACGGCCGGCCGGTTGCGGCACGCGCTGTGGCGGGCGGCGTTCAACGCGGCGCAGTATTTCGTGTCGTTCGCCGTGGCGGATCTGATCGTCAGGAGGTCGCAGCACGTCGGCTGGGTCGTGGTGGCGGCGGTCGCGTGGTTCGTGGCCAACAACCTGCTGGTGTCGACCGCGGTGTGGCTGCGGTTCGCGCAGGGGTGGCGGGCGAGGTTCGTGCGGGCGGTGAAGACGGACGCGCTGGCCACCGGGGCGCTGCTGCTGTCAGCGCCCGGGCTGGTGGCGGCCGCGAGGGTCGACGTGCTGATCATCCCGTTGGCGCTGGTGACGTTGTACGCCGTGCGCAGGATGACCTCCCTGTCGGCGCAGCGGGCGATGGCGGCGCGGCGGGATCCGCTGACCGGGCTGGCGAACCGTAAGGGCCTGGAGCGGGCGGTCGAAGGGCGGTTGCAGGAGCACGCGGAGCGGGCGGCGAACCAGCAGGCCGCGCGGCGGCTGGCGCTGCTGCTGCTGGACCTCGACGGGTTCAAGCAGGTCAACGACTCGCTCGGGCACAGGGTCGGGGACCGGCTGCTGGTCGAGGTGGCGGCGCGGCTGAAGGGCAGGGCGGGTGCGGAGGTCGGGCGGCTCGGCGGTGACGAGTTCGCGATCGTGGTGCCGCACCTGCGGGACGTCGCCGAGGCCAGGGCGCACGCCGAGCGGATCATGGAGGCGCTGCGGGAGCCGGTGCTGCTGGACGGGCTGCCGATCGACGTCGGCGGGTCGGTGGGGGTGGCGGTGTATCCGGAGCACGGCACCGGCTTCGAGGAGCTGATGCAGCACGCCGACGTCGCGATGTACGACGCGAAGGGGCGCGGCGACAACCTCGCGGTCTACGCGCCCGAGGCCGACCACAACTCCCCGGAGCGGCTGAGCCTGCTGGCCGACCTGCGCAAGGCGCTGGAGGCGGAGCGGGACGAGAGCATCGAGCTGTACTACCAGCCGCAGGTCGAGCTGGCGACCGGCGAGGTCGTCGGGCTGGAGGCGCTGCTGCGGTGGCAGCACCCGCAGCGGGGGCTCATCGACCCGGAGGAGCTCATCAAGGTCGCCGAGCACAGCGCGGTGATGCGGCTGCTGACGTTCCGGGTGATCGACGACGTGCTCGACCAGCTGGTGGCCTGGGGCGATGCGGGCGGGCGGGTCCGGGTCGCGGTCAACGTGAGCGTCCGCGACCTGCACACCGGGGAGATCGCCGACCGGATCGAGGCGAAGCTGCGGCGGACGGGGATCGAGCCGGACCGGCTGGAGCTGGAGATCACCGAGAGCGCGCTGATGGCCGACCCGCGGCGGGTCCTCGCCACCCTGGCCAGGCTGGAGCGGCTCGGCATCGCGATCGCGCTGGACGACTTCGGCACCGGGTACAGCTCGATGCTGCACCTGCGCCGGCTGCCGCTCAAAGAGGTGAAGATCGACCGGTCGTTCGTGCTGGGGGCGGCCACGGACGCCGACGACGCGGCGATCGTACGGTCGATGATCGACCTGGCCAGAGCCCTCGGGCTGCGGGTGGTGGCCGAGGGCGTCGAGGACGAGCGCACCTGGCGGATGCTGGTGGAGGCCGGCTGCGACCTGGCCCAGGGCTGGTACTTCGCCCGCCCGATGCCACCGGCGCGGCTGCTCGACTGGCTGACCCGGCACCGCCGGGCCACGGTCGCGCACAGCAAATGAGCGAATAAAAGGCCGCGCGCACAGCCCCCGGTGGCGACGAAATAGACTGCGACGAGCCGACTGTTGAAGGAGCATCGCACCCATGGCCACCATTTCCCGCGAAGAGGTGGCGCATCTCGCGCGCCTCGCGCGGCTTGCAGTCACCGATGACGAGCTCGACACCTTCGCCGGGCAGCTCGACGTGATCCTGCAGGCCGTCGCCCAGGTGGGCGAGGTCGCCGCGGTTGACGTGCCGCCGACGTCGCACTCCGTCCCGCTGACCAACGTGTTCCGCGACGACGTCGTCGTGCCGGGGCTGACGCGCGACGAGGCGCTGTCCGGTGCGCCCGACGCCGAGGACAACCGCTTCCGCGTTCCGCGGATCCTGGACGAGGAGGCCTGAGTCATGTCTGACGTCACCAAGCTGACCGCGGCCGAGCTCGGCCGCAAGCTCGCCGCGAAGGAGCTGTCCGCGGTCGAGGTCGCCACCGCCCACCTGGACCGCATCGCCGCGGTCGAGGACAAAATCCACGCGTTCCTGCACGTCGACCGCGAGGGCGCCCTCGCCGACGCGCGGAAGATCGACGACGCGCGGGCCAGGGGCGACGAGGCCGGCCCCCTCGCGGGCGTGCCGATCGCCGTCAAGGACGTGATCACCACCAAGGGCGTGCCGACGACCGCGGGGTCGAAGATCCTGGAGGGCTGGCGCCCGCCGTATGACGCGACGATCACCACGCGGCTGCGCGAGGCCGGTCTCGTCATGCTGGGCAAGACCAACATGGACGAGTTCGCGATGGGCTCGTCCACCGAGTATTCGGCGTACGGCCCCACGTACAACCCGTGGGACACCAGCAGGATCCCCGGCGGCTCCGGCGGTGGCTCGGCCGCGGCGGTCGCCGCCTACGAGGCGCCCCTGGCGATCGGCACCGACACCGGTGGCTCGATCCGCCAGCCGGCCGCCGTCACCGGCACCGTCGGCGCGAAGCCGACCTACGGCGGCACCTCCCGCTACGGCCTGGTGGCGTTCTCCAGCTCGCTGGACACGCCGGGCCCGTGCGCGCGGACCGTCGAGGACGCGGCGCTGCTGCACGCGGTCATCGGCGGGCACGACCCCCGGGACTCCACGTCGATCCCGCAGCCGGTGCCCGACGTCGTCGCCGCGGCCCGTCTCGGCGCCACCGGTGACCTCAGCGGGGTCCGGCTCGGCCTGGTCAAGGAGTTCGCCGGCGACGGTGCCGAGCCCGGCGTCGCCGCCGCGTACCGCGAGTCGGTCGACGCGCTGGTGAAGCTCGGCGCCGAGGTCGTCGAGGTGTCGTGCCCCAACTTCAAGTTCGCGCTGCCGGCGTATTACCTGATCGCGCCGAGCGAGTGCTCGTCCAACCTGGCCCGCTTCGACGGGGTCCGGTTCGGCCTGCGCAGCGGCGACGACGGCAACCGCTCCCTCGAAGAGGTCATGCAGCTGACCCGCGAGGAAGGGTTCGGCCCGGAGGTCAAGCGGCGGATCATCCTGGGCACCTACGCCCTGTCCGCCGGCTACTACGACGCCTACTACGGGCAGGCGCAGAAGGTGCGGACCCTGATCACCAGGGACTTCCAGCAGGCCTTCGAGAAGGCGGACGTGCTGGTGGCGCCGACCACGCCGTTCGTGGCGTTCCCGCTCGGGTCGCGCACGTCGGATCCCTACCAGATGTATCTCGCGGACCTGTACACGATCCCGTCGAACCTCTACGGCGGCCCGGCGATCTCGGTCCCGGCCGGCCTCTCCGAGGGGCTGCCGGTGGGCCTGCAGATCATGGCGCCGACGATGGCCGACGACCGGATGTACCGGGTCGCCGCGGCTCTCGAGTCGGCGCTGCCGCCGCTCACCCCGCCCGCGCTCTAGGCACCGCGAAGGGGCGGCTCACCACGAGCCGCCCCTTTTCGAAGGGTCAGCCCCGGCTGCCCTGGCGCCACGAGAACGGACCGGGAAGGTCGACGCGGTTCTTCTTGCTCCGCGAGTTCCACGACCAGGGGCCCAGCTTGAAGCTCCAGGACGAGAAGCCGTCCTGGGTGAAGTGGAAAATGAACGGGCCGAACTTCTTGCTCTTCCGAAACTGCACCGGCATGGCGTTCTCCTCTCCAGGTGGATGGTTGATACCCAATGCCGCGCGTGGATACACCAGAGGCTGAAAGTAGGCGTTAGATGAGCACCGTGACCCAGCTGTCGTATGACGAGGCGGTGGCCCGCTTCGAGCCGGTCATCGGCCTGGAGACGCACGTCGAGCTCGGCACCAACACCAAGATGTTCTGCGGCTGCCCGACCGAGTTCGGCGCCGAGCCCAACACGCAGGTCTGCCCGGTCTGCCTCGGCCTGCCCGGTGCCCTGCCGGTCGCCAACCGCGCCGCGATCGAGGCCACCATCCGCATCGGGCTCGCGCTCAACTGCTCGATCGCGCCGTGGGGCCGCTTCGCCCGCAAGAACTACTTCTACCCGGACATGCCGAAGAACTTCCAGATCAGCCAGTACGACGAGCCGCTGTGCGTCGACGGCTACCTCGACGTCGACGTGGACGGCGAGCTGGTGCGCATCGGCATCGAGCGGGTGCACCTGGAGGAGGACACCGGCAAGTCGCTGCACGTCGGCGGCGCCACCGGCCGCATCCACGGCGCCACCGAGTCCCTTGTGGACTACAACCGGGCCGGCATCCCGCTGGTGGAGATCGTGACGAAGCCCGTGCCGGGGACCGGCGCGCGGGCGCCGCAGATCGCCAAGGCGTATGTCACGGAGCTGCGCGACGTCATCCGGTCGCTGGGGGTCTCCGATGTACGGATGGAGCAGGGCTCGATGCGCTGCGACGTCAACACGTCGCTGAACCTGCCGGGCGCGGAGTGGGGCACCCGGACCGAGACGAAGAACGTCAACTCGCTGCGCAGCGTCGAACGCGCCGTCCGCTCCGAGATCATCCGCCAGTCGGGTGTGCTCACCGACGGCGGGACGATCACCCAGGAGACCCGGCACTTCCACGAGAACACCGGCGAGACCACGTCGGGCCGCAGCAAGGAGACGGCGACCGACTACCGCTACTTCCCGGAGCCGGACCTCGTGCCGCTCGCCCCGTCCGCGGAGTGGGTCGCCGAGCTCAAGGCGGCGCTGCCGGAGCTGCCGCGGGTCCGCCGCCAGCGCCAGCAGGCCGAGTGGGGCTTCTCCGACCTCGACATGCAGTCGGTGCTCAACGCCGGCGCCTGGGAGCTCATCGAGGCCACCGTCGCCGCCGGTACCACCGCCGCGGCCGCACGCAAGTGGTGGCTCGGGGAGCTCGCCCGGCACGCCAACGAGACCGACACCGAGCTCGACGCCCTCGGCGTCAGCCCGCAGGCGGTGGCGCAGCTGCAGGGGCTCGTCGACGCGGGCAAGATCAACGACAAGCTCGCACGGGTCGTGCTCGAGGGCGTCATCGCCGGCGAGGGCGCACCCGCCGACGTCGTCGCCTCCCGCGGCCTGGAGGTCGTGTCCGACGAGGGCGCGCTGACCAAGGCCGTCGACGAGGCGATCGCGGCCAACCCCGACATCGCCGCCAAGGTCCGCGACGGCAAGGTCGCCGCGGCCGGCGCGCTCGTCGGCGCGGTCATGAAGGCCACCGGCGGCAAGGCGGACGCGAAGACGGTCCGCGAGCTGGTCATCGCCCGCTTGTCGTAGGCGATGGCGTAACGGACGACGACGGCGTCGGCACCGCGGACAGCGACGGTGCCGGCGCCGCCTTGTCGGGGGCCACGATGTGCCGCTGGAGCGACACCTCGGTGAGGCCCGTCCCGCCGACCTGGATGTCGTCGTACGCCGTCAGGTGCCGCTCCTTGTCGAAGTACAGGATGGACAGCGCGAGCGGCAGCGGCTTGGCGCTCTCCAGCCCGCGCAGGCCGGCACCGCCCGTGGATCCCTCGACCATCAGCAGGGTCCGCTCCGGCTGCTGTACCGCCGGCGAAGGTCCGCCGGACGGCAGCACGACGGGGATGCTCGGGTCGAGCCGGCTGACCGAGCGGGCGTGCCGGTGCCCGGCCAGGACCAGCGGGCAGATCCCGGCGAGCGGCTGCGCGGCCACGGGGTCGTGGACGAGCGCGACGTCGACCGGTTTCGGGCTGGTCAGGATCTTCTCGGCGAGCAGCTCACCGGACGTGACGACGGCCGCGTGCTGCTGCTCGTTGGTGGCGTCGGTGGACTTGTCCGGGGTGAAGCGCGGGTCGCCGATCCCGGCGAACGTCAGCCCGTCGACGGTGGCGATCGAGTTGTCGAGCACGATCGCGTTGGGCTGCTTCGCGACCGCGGCGGCGGTGACCGCCGAGTCGTGGTTGCCGCGGACGTACAGGTACGGCACCCGCAGCTTGCTGATCTCCCCGACGTAGGAGGACTCCGGCTCGCTGCCCCAGTCGTTGATGTCGCCGGTGTCGGCGACGATGTCGACGTCGAACTGGTCCGCGACGGTCCGCACCACGCCCCACGCCGCCGGGTTGAGGTGCATGTCCGAGATGTGCAGGACCTTCGTCGCGCTGGTGTCCGGCTCGTACACCGGCAGCGCGGAGATCGTGCCGTACAGCTTGGACACGTTCAGGACGATCTTCTGCAGCTGCGCCCGGTACTCCTCGTAGCGGTCGGTGATCCGGCGGGCGTCGCCGATGATGGCGGGCGCGTTGACCAGCAGCCCGCGGTAGGTCGGCTCCTGGATCGCGGCCGGCTTGAACGTCAGCGCGGTCGCGCCGCCGACGGAGGCGAGCACCGCGACGACCACCAGGCCGCCGATCGCCGTGTCGCGCCGCGTCCGGAACACCAGTCCGACGAGGATCATGGCGCCGAGCAGCCCGGAGCCCGCGGTCTGCAGCGCCAGCCGGCGCACGCCGAGGTTGAGCTGGTCGACGGCGTCGTGGCTGACCTGCTCCAGGTTGCCGCCGCCGGCGACGACCGCCCTGGTCCGGGCCTCGTCCAGGGACTCGAGGCGGATCTGCAGGTGGGCCGGGCCGTCGTGGCTGTCCAGCTCCAGGGAGCCCAGCGGCGGGATCTCCACCGACGTGTCGCCGTGCAGCGACGGCGTCAGCGACAGCTGCGCCTGGAACGGGCCGATGTCCTGGGTCGTGTGGCCGCCGAGCTGGACGCCGATGAGCATGCCGACGATCGCGACGACGCCGAGCAGGATGCCGTGCAGCACCCGCCGGGTGCGCCGCCAGCCCTTGCTCTCCGCGCGGAACGGGCGGCGCCAGCCCGTGCTCGCGGCGCGGGACGGGTGGCGGCGACCGGCGGCCATGACGATCGCCCGGCGCTGGATCCGGCGGGCGGCCACGGCGGCCCGCCGGTGGAACGGTGAGGTCAACTCTTGCCGGCCCCGCCCACGTTGCTGATCACGATCTGCAGCAGCTTGTCGTCGTCGGCCTTCGGGGTGCCCCGGCCGTCCTTGTTCGAGGTGGAGACCCAGATGCTGTTGTCCGGCGCCGCCACCGCCGCGCGGAACCGGCCGTGGGTGTCCTTCAGCAGCGCGTTCGGCGCACCGAGCAGCCCGCCCTGATCAGTGAGCTGCATCACGTACAGCCGCTGGCCCTTGAGGCACGAGGTGATGAGGAAGGTCTCGACGGCGGCCAGACCGGAGCACGACGCCTCGGACGTCTTCCACACCTGGACGGGGTCGACGAACTTCGGGTCGCCGCCCTTGCCCTCGTACGTCGGCCAGCCGTAGTTCTTGCCCGCCTCGATCACGTTGATCTCGTCCCATTCGCCCGAACCGAACTCCACGGCATACATCCGCTTGTTCTTGTCCCACGCGAAGCCTTGCACGTTGCGATGTCCGGAGCTGTACACGGCGGTTCCGTACGGGTTACCGGGGGCCGGTTTCCCGTCGGCCTGGATCCGCAGGATCTTCCCGCCGAGGCTGTTGAGGTCGGGCGCGCTCTCCGGCTTCGACGCGTCGCCGGTCGACACGTACAGGAAACCGTCGGGCCCGAAGTGGATCTGACCGCCGTTGTGGATCGACGACTTGGGGATGCCCGTCAGGATCGGGGTCGGCGGCGAGCCCAGCACGAGCTTCGCGACCCGGTTGTCGTCCTTGGCGGTGTAGTAGATGAACACGGTCTGGTCCGTGTCGTACGACGGGGACACCGCGATGCCCATGAGGCCGCCCTCGCCGCCCGGCACCACCTCGTCGACCGTCTGCGCGGTCGACACGGCCAGGCCGTCGGCGGTGGCCTCCTTGCCGACCTTCAGGATCTTCTTGCTGTCACGCTCGGTGACCAGCGCGGTGCCGTCCGGCAGGAACGCGATGCCCCACGGCACGGCAAGGCCCTTGGCCAGGGTCTTCGTGGCGACCTGGGCCTGGCCCTCCTCCTGGCTGCCGCCGGAGGTGGACGCGCTCGGATACGGCGACATCTTCGGCGGCGAGCCCAGCTCGTCGGGCGGCGGCGGCCCGAACGCGCAGCCCGCGAGGGTCACCATCGCCACGGCGGCCGCCGTCAGGCTCTTTGCGTACGTCCGGGCGTTCACCCGGCCAAGACTAGCGTTGCCCGACATCATCTTCCTTTCAACCTTTGTCAGTGGGTCGGCGTCTGCCCCGGTGACGGCCGAACCGACCTTGTGCAGAGGAGCCATATGGCAGCCGGTGAGTTCCAGGACTTCGTCGAGGTCCGGTACGGCGACCTGTTGCGCACCGCGTACCTGCTGACCGGCAGCCGGCACGCCGCCGAGGACCTGCTGCAGAGCAGCCTGCTCAAGGTCATGCGGCACTGGGACCGGGTCGACGAGCCCCTGGCGTACGTGCGCCGCGCCATGATCAACCAGCGGACGAGCATCTGGCGGCGGCTGCGCAACGCGGAGGTGCTGACCGGCGACCCGCCAGACCTGCCCGGCGCCGACCCCACCGACCGGATCCTCCAGCGGCGGACGCTGCTGGCGGCGCTCGACCGGCTCCCCGCGCGGATGCGGGCGGTGCTGGTGCTGCGGTACTGGGAGGACCTGACGGAGACCGAGACGGCCGCGCTGCTGGGGATCTCGGCCGGATCGGTGAAGAGCCAGGCGTCGCGCGGGCTCGCCCGCCTGCGGGACGTCCTCGGCGCGGAAATGCTGTCCAGGAGGGCATCGTGAGCATCGACCTCGAACAGGCCCTGCGGGCCGCCTTCCGGGACGCGGCCGAGCCGGTCGTGCCCCGCCCCGACCCGATGGGGCGCCTGCTGCGGCGCCGGCGGCGGCGCTGGGCCCGGCCCGCCGCGCTGCTCGCCGCCGTCGCGGTCGCCGCGGGCCTGATCCCGGCCCTGCAGCAGACGGCCGACCCCGACGTGCCCCGGCCCTACCCGCCGCTGCCGAAGTGGACCCTGGCGCTGCTCGACTCGCCGACCCGCGGATCCCTCGCCGGCGACCGGGACCTGGAGCGCGCCGTGCGGGCGGCGGTCCCCGGCGGGGTCAAGATCCTGTTCCTCGGCGACGTGGAGGGCCGCCGGTTCCTCGTGTACGTGCGGTACGACGAGGACACCGCGACGCTGTACCACGGCGACGTCCCGATCCAGGGCTCCGCCGACCAGCTCGTCGGCGCCGCGACCGCCGGCCGGCTGGCGCCGCTGGTCAGCGTCACCAGCACCGCGGTGCCGGTGGTCATCGGGCTCGCGCCGGCGGCCTGCACGATCGAGGCGTCCACCGGCGTCTCCGTCAGCCTGGAGAACACCGTCCAACGCAGGTGGGCCGAGGTGCCGGACGGCAGCTGGGTCGTCCGGACGACCCGCGAACTGCCGGAGCGGTGGCGGGTCACCTGCGGCGACGGCGTGGTCCGCTCCGACGCGCCGGCGGTCGGGATCAACGACGGCGACGGCGGCGACTCGACGGACCTGATCGCGGCCGCCGGGATCCAGCACGGGTCGGTCCTGCTGCGTTGGGCGGGGAGGGTCGGCGGGGTCTCGTGGACGCTCTCCACCGCCCAGCTCCCCGACGATTCGGTCGCGGTCGTGCTCGCGTCCGAAGCCGTCGGCAAGACGACAGTCGTCACGGACTTCGCACCGGTACCGGTCGACGGCCGGAGACTGATGTCGACGACCGTCAGCAACGATCCGGAGCTGTTCGCCGTCAGGGTCCCGGACGGCGGCCGGCTCAGCGACCTGGTCCTGATCGTCTCCACGAGACCCGGCGCAGCCGAGGTGACCGTCCGAGCGGAGATCGGCACGCAGACGGTGCCGCTGCAGGACGGCACCGCCGTCGTGCGGACCCGCGGCGGGCCGGTCGTCGTCAAGGACGCCGCCGGCGCGGAGATCGGCACGACGTGGCTGCTGGAGGAGGTGCCGCAGCTGTTCGGGGAGCAGCTCGTGTCGAACTGGTAGCCCGGGCGTGCCGCTGATCGACGTGCTGCGGGACGGCTACTGACCGGTCAGTGCCGTGATGCGCTCGAGGTCGTCCGGGCGTGCCGCTGATCGACGTGCTGCGGGACGGCTACTGACCGGTCAGTGCCGTGATGCGCTCGAGGTCGTCCGGGCGGACCGCGTCCAGCTTGACGAAGTGACCGTTGGCCAGCCGGGCCTGGACGGAGCCGTCCTGGCTGACCAGCCCGTCGACGGCCTGCCACGGCACCCGGCGGCTGCCGAGCAGCGCGCGCACCGTGAAGCCGTCCTCGTCGACGTCGGTGCCGGCCCGCCACGCCCACACCGCGAGCGCGATCGGCACCGGCAGGATGAACAGGAACCAGAGGCTCTCGGCCAGCAGCGGGATCGCGCCGATGGTGGCGATGCCGGCCGCCACGGCGAGCGACGCGCTGCGGCGGAACCGGACGGCGGGACGCTTGGTGCGGGTGGTCACCCGACAAGTCTCGCACCTTTCGTGGAACTGCTTCTTGTCGGTGGGTCGGGGCATACTGGCGCGGTGGGGGAGCAGGATCGGGTCGGGCGCCTCTCGCCCGGCGCGGCGCCCGGGGTTACGCTCGGTGCCGTGTTCGACGAGATCGCGACAAGTCGGCGTGCCGGTGATCGCGGCTGCTTGGAGGCCCGGATTTGACCGGCAACTCGTGGCACGCGGGCGTCAAGAGCAGCCGCCGGGTCGGCGTACGCCCGACCGGCGTGCTCGCGGGCGCCCTGCTCGTCGTTGCCGGCCTGCTCGCGCTCGCCGTCGCCGGCTGGGGCATCACGGACTTCAGCCCCATCTGGAGCGTCGCGGCGGTCCTGTCGCTCATCGGTGTGTTGGTGCTCACACTGCGTGGTTTCCCACTCTTCGCCATCATGGCCGCCATCGCCGGCGCGGTCGCCTGGGGCGCCGCCACCCGCGCCTGGCTGCCGACCGGCTGGACCGACATCCTCGGCCTGCTCAAGTTCATCGGCGTCAACCTCGCCTTCGACGTGCCGCTCATCGGCGCGTTCCTGTCCGCGCTGATGCTCGACGCCCGCCGGCTGACCCGCGCCGCCATCGACGAGGCCGTCAGCGGCCGCCGCTGGTGGGGCAAGCCCGACGACCACCTGCCCCGGCTCAAGGAGCTCGAGGCGCTGCCGTCGGCCCGGTTCTTCGCCCTCGGCGAGGGCGGCTGCACCCACCTCGTCGTCGCCGGGCGTCGCGTCGCCCTGTTCCTGCCGACCGTCTGGCCGCACGGCGAGTTCTCCATGGACGCCTCCGGCCAGGTCCTGCGCGGCGGCCGCCTCTTCGTCCCCGGCTCCGAGGACGTCGACGGCCTCGCCGCCGAGGTGCACACCTGGCGCGAGCAGCTCGGCAAGGTCGGCGGCGCCGTCCGCGGCTATCTCGTCGTCGCGCCCTCCCGCGGCGACGTCAGCGAGGACCTCGTCATCTCCGTCGCCCCCGGCGAGCACCTCCACCTCGTGCACGCCCACGAGATGGTCGACGCCGCGGGCCGCTGGCTCGCCGCCGAGCCCTATCGGGTGGAGCTCTCCGTCATGGAGCGCCTCCTGGTGATCGCCTCCGGCAACAAGCTGCCCGAGCCGTCGCCGCTGGCCCGCTCCTTCGCCCGCTGGAGCACCGGCGCCCACCCCACCGTCACCGCCGCCCCGACCGTCGCCGACGCCGCCTTCGCCGCGGCCGCCGGCGCGGGCGACCCCGAGCCCGCCTCACTCCGCGGCCGCCTCACCCGCGGCCGCTTCGGCCGCTCCACCGCTTCCGCCGGCACCGCACCCCAGGTCGACGACGACCGCCGGGCCGGCGACTTCGAGGAGGCCGGCTCCGTGCATGACCGTTTCGGCCGCTCGTCCCGCTCCACCGACCCGGCGCCCGACCCCGACCCGGTCGCCCCGGTCAACGACTCGTGGGAGTCCCGCACCACCCGCGAGCTGGTCGGCTCCTGGGACAGCGAGTCGGCCAACAAGCTGGCCGCCTGGGCCGCCGACGAGGACCACCCGTCCGCCGACTCCGGCGGCGAGCGTCCCTGGTCCTCGGAGGGGTCCTCCGCCTCCCGCGGCCGCTGGTCCGACGACGAGGACGAGGGCGCGGGTTCCCGGCGTCCGTGGTCCTCGGACGACGATCTCGCCGGTGGGTCCGGTGCCTCGCGCAGCCGGTGGTCCTCTTCGTCCTCCTCCGCGGACGCGGCCGGCGGTGCCGGTCCGCGGCGTCCGTGGTCCGCGGGCCGCGACGACCGTCCCGGCTCCTCGGACGACGACCACGCGGCGTTCGGCAGCGAGCCGGTTCCCTCCAGCCGGAGCTGGTCCTCCTCGGACGACGACGATCTGCCGGTGTCGTCGCAGGACACGCCCAGGCGGGCCGGCCGGCGCCGCGCCGACCCTGAAGACCAGAGGGCCGAGGACCCGTTCGCGGCCTCGCCACCCCCGTCAGAGCCGTCGTGGTCGCAGTCCTCGTCTGCCGAGCCGTCGGCTTCCGAGCCGTCGTGGTCGCAGTCCCGGTCTGCTGAGCCGTCGCCGTCCGAGCCTTCGTGGTCGCGGGCGTCTTCGTCGCTTCCGTCAGAGCCGTCCTGGTCGCAGTCCCCGTCTTCAGAGCCGGCGCCGTCTTCGTCTTCATCTCGGCCGGCGTCGTCGCCGCCCGAATGGCCGGCGCCCGCGTCGTCGCTGCCACGGTCGGGGTCCGCTTCGGCGTTCGGGTCCATGGCGGGTGCAGCGAGTGCTTCGGGCGCTGCGGGTGCTTCGGGCGATGAGGGTGCGCAGGAGTCGCCGCCCGACCGGTTCGCGTCGCTCATGTCGGAGTTCGACCAGCTGGCCAGCAACCCCGACCAGTTCGACTTCTCGATGAACCCTCCGGACGGCTTCATCCCACCGCCGCCCCCGCGCACCGTCCAGTCACCGGCACCCGAGCCCACCTCGCCGCGGACCCGCTTCGACGCGCCCGCCCCGCCGTCCCAGGGCCGCCCGTCAACGCCGTTCGGCGGCTCGCCGTCCTCGTCCGACCGCTCCACGCCGCCCGACCGGCTCGACCCGGCGGCATCCAGCAGCAGGTCCGGCACGCTCGACAGCCGCTCCGACCTCGGCTTCGCGGACCGCCCCTGGACCTCGGACTCCAGCGCCTCGCCGGACCGCCCCTGGTCGTCAACGTCCGACACGTCGTCGGACCGCTCCTGGTCGTCAGCTGCTGACCCCTCGCCTGACCGCTCCTGGTCGTCAGCGTCCGACACGTCGTCGGACCGTTCCTGGTCGTCGGAGCCGAGGACGTCGGCGGACCAGGACCCCGCGTCCACCTTCGGCGACCTCTCGTCGGACCGTGACCTCTCGTCGGACCGTGACCTCTCGTCGGACCGTGACCTCTCGTCGGACCGTGACCTCTCGTCGGACCGTGACCGACCTGCGGCGTGGGATCGTGCGGCGGACCGTGACCGGGCGGCCGACCGTGACCGGGCGGCGGACCGTGCTCGGCCTGCGGCGTGGGAGCGGTCGTCGGACCTGGGCGGCGGCGCGGCGGATCAGGGCCGGTCATCGGATCGCACCGGGCCTGGCCAGGCGGGGACGGGACGGTTCAGCACCGGACCGGGGGGCCGCCCCGAGCGTCGCCCGGCAGAGCGCCCCGCGTGGACCGGGAGCCTGTTCGACGGCGACAAGCCCGAGCTCATCGCCGAGCCTCTCGAGCTGCGCCGCTCCTGGGAAAGCGACCCCGAGGCCCGCTCCATGCGCCGCCGCGACCGCCAGCAGTCGGGTGCGTCCGGCCACAACCCGGCGGACAACCCGGTCTCCAGCATCCCGACGTCCAGCATCCCCACCTCCGGCGTGCCGACCTCGGGGATCCCCACGTCGTCGATCCCGACCTCGGGCAGCCCCACCTCGGGCGCTCCCCAGACCGGCGGCTCGGCCTTCCCGGGCTCTTCGGACAGCTCACGGTTCGACAGCTCCACATTCCCACCTCTGCCCGGCAGCCCACGCCCCGGCGACTCGGACTCCCAGGGCGCGTTCGACGAAGACCCGCGGTTCGGCGACTCGGGCTTCGCGGCCACTTCCGCCGAGGGTTCGCGGTTCGGCGACCCGGCGTTCCCGGGTGCTTCCGACGGTTCCCGGTCCGGCGGTCCCGCGTTCAGGGACTCGGCCGACGGTTCCCAGTTCGGTGGCCCGGCGTTCCCGAGCGCGTCCGACGGTTCGCGGTTCGGCGACCCGGCGTTCCCGGGTGCTTCCGATGGTTCCCGGGCCGGTGGCCCGGCGTTCCGGGGCTCGGACGAGGGGCTCCGGGCCGGTGGTGCGGCGTTCGCGGGTTCGGGTTCCGACGGGCCGTCCGGTGCCTGGCCGGTGTCCGCCGCGCCGGGCTCCAGCGATCCCGTCATTCCCGCCGCCCCCTCGCGACCGGAGATACCGTTCACGTCCTCGCGACCGGATGCCTCCTTTACATCCTCGCGACCGGATGTCTCTTTCACCCCCTCGCGGCCGGATGCCCCTTTCAACTCATCGCGGTCCGAAGCGCCGTCCGCGGGGTCGGGGGTGGGTTCGGCGCGGTCGAGGTTCGAGCCGGAGCCGCCGGCTCGGCCTGAGCTGACGCGGAACCCTCGGGCCGGGTCGTCGTGGCCGGACTCCGCGCGGGCGGATCAGGGGCGGTTCGACGGATCGGGTGAGGACACGGCGCGGGCGGACGGCATGCGGGGCGAGCGTGGGCAGGACCCGTTCGCCGGCGACGGTCCGCCACCTGCCTCGGGTGTGCGCGGTGGGCAGGGCGGTGAGGCGGGGGACCAGACAGGTGCCTGGGGCGCGGCTCCCGCGGACGACGGGACCGCCTGGTGGGATTCGGAGTCGGCGCCCCCGGCGTCCGGCGGCGTCCAGGAGGAGCCGGCGGAGCAGCAGCCCGCGCCCGAGAAGAAGCGTTCTCTGTGGGGACGTTCCAAGTCGGGCAAGGCGAAGAAGGGCAAGGCCGCCGACCCGGCGCCGGCCGCGGCCGGCCAGGCCGCCGCCGCGGACGACTGGGCGGCGGAGGCCAACGGGCGGGATCGAGGCTCCTCGCGGCGGCAGGGGGCGTCCGAGCAGCCGGCCGGGTCCGGTCGGCCGTCGTGGGCGACGGACCCGACGTCCGGGTTCGAACGTGACCCGAGCGGCGAGTTCACCTCGGAGCGCCGGCCCGCCTTCGGCACGCGCCCCGCTGAGCCCGCTGCCGTCGGCAACTGGTCGGCGAGCGACAGCATCGCGGCCCGCTGGGCCGACGACGACACCAGCGGCGCGACCGGCGACCGGACCGGCGACCGGACCAGCGACTTGGTAGGCAGCGACCGAACCGGCAACGATCTGGCCGGCAGAGGCCTGTCCATCGGCGACCGGAGCACCAGCGACCGGACCGGCAACGACTGGAGCACTGGCGACCGGACCAGTGGCGACTGGGCCAGCAGCGACCGGAGCAGCAACGACTGGAGCGGCAGCGACCGGGGCTCCAGCGACTGGGGCGGCAGCGACGGGGGCGGCAGCGACAGGAGCGGCGGCGACCGGGCCGGCAACGACTGGAGCGGCAGCGACCGAGGCGCCAGCGACAGGAGTGGCAGCGACCGGATCAGCGGTGACCGCGGGAGCAACGGGCGCGACGGCTGGGGGAGCCGCGGCGACCAGGCAGGCAGCGAGCCCGCCGACACCGGCGAGCGGCGGACCGGGCGAGGCCGCGGCGACCAGGCCGCCGGATTCGGGGGCGGCGACCAAGGCACCGGATTCGGCCGCGATGACCAAGGCACCGGGCGAGGCCGCGGCGACCAAGGTGCCGGATTCGGGCGCGGTGAGCAGGACCGGGGTGCGGCGGTGCCCGGGCAGCGGCAGCGGGCGCGGGACATGCTGTTCGACGACGACGTGGCGCCGTTGGAGCTCAACCTCGACGAGGAGCCCAAGAACCCGGACCAGCGCCCCCGCCGCTTCCTCCGCCGCAAGTAAGCAAAGGCCGCAAGTAGGCAAAGCCAGAACACCCCCGAGGGACGGACCCGGCACCCGGATCCGTCCCTCGTCGGTGTGCGGGGTCAGTGCCAGCCGGGCATCGGGTACGCGGACAGCAGCTCCCGTACCTCGGCGGCGATCACGTCCAGGGCCGCCTCGTCGTCCTTGCCGGCGGCGTCGACGGCGCGGGAGATCCAGTCGGCGACCTGCGGCATCTGGGCCTCGGTGAGGCCGCGGGTGGTGAGGGCGGGCGTGCCGATCCGCAGGCCCGACGGGTCGAAGGGCTTGCGGGTGTCGTACGGCACGGTGTTGTAGTTCGTCTCGATGCCGGCCCGGTCGAGGGCGCGGGCGGCGGGCTTGCCGCCGATGTTCTTGCCGGTGAGGTCGATCAGGATGAGGTGGTTGTCGGTGCCGCCGGACACCAGGTCGAAGCCGCGCTCCAGCAGCGCGGTCGCCAGTGCGCGGGCGTTGGCGACGATCTGGTGGGCGTACACGCTGAACGACGGCAACGACGCCTCGCGCAGCGCGACCGCGATGCCCGCGGTGGTGTGGTTGTGCGGGCCGCCCTGCAGGCCCGGGAACACGGCCTTGTCGACGGCGCGCGCGTACTCGGCGGAGGTGAGCAGCATGGCGCCGCGCGGGCCGCGGAGCGTCTTGTGCGTGGTGGTCGTGATGACCGGGGCGTGCCCGACGGGCGAGGGGTGCGCGCCGCCCGCGATCAGCCCGGCGATGTGCGCGATGTCGGCCACGAGAACGGCGTCCACCTCGCGGGCGATCTCCGCGAAGCGCGCGAAGTCGATGGTGCGGGGGAGGGCGGTTCCGCCGGAGAAGATCAGCTTCGGGCGTTCGCGGAGCGCGATGTCGCGCACCTCGTCGAAGTCGATCAGGCCGTCGGAGCGGCGCACGGTGTACTGCACGGGCCTGAACCAGGCGCCGGTCGCCGAGACGGACCAGCCGTGGGTGAGGTGGCCGCCCATCGGCAGCGCCATGCCCATGACGGTGTCGCCGGGCGCGGCGAGCGCCATGTACACGGCGAGGTTCGCGGGGGAGCCGGAGTAGGGCTGCACGTTGGCGTGCTCGACGCCGAAGACCGACTTGGCGCGGGCGATCGCCAGCTCCTCGATCGGGTCGATGAAGCGCTGGCCCTCGTAGTACCGCTTGCCCGGGTAGCCCTCGGAGTACTTGTTGGTCAGGACGGTGCCGGTCGCCTCGAGGACGGCCTGGGAGACGTAGTTCTCCGAGGCGATCATCCGCAGCGTGTCGTGCTGGCGGGACGCCTCGCGCTGGATCAGGTCCGCGAGGTCCGGGTCGGCCGAGGTGATCGACGGCAGGGCGGGAACATGCATGGGGCTTCCTCCCATACGGGTGACCGTGGCACCCAGGCGCGCGGTGCCAGCGATGCGGGAAGCTCCCCGGTGGTCGGTTCCACCTTGATGTGCGCCAGTCGCAGTACCAGCGATGCTAGTCGACGACAGAAAAAACTCCCGGGCCAATTCGGAGGAACTGGCCCGGGAGCGACGAACGGGTGCGGAGACCTACGGCACCTTGCGGTAGGCGCCGTCGCTGGCCGCGGTGGCCATCGACGCGTACGCGCGCAGCGCCGCCGAGACGGGTCGCTGCCGGTCCAGCGGCGTGTACGGCCGCTCGCGCTTCTCCTGGGCGACGCGGCGCGCGGTCAGCACGTCGTCGTCGACCGCGAGGACGATCGAACGGTTGGGGATGTCGATCTCGATCCGGTCGCCGTCCTCGACGAGGGCGATGAGCCCGCCGCCGGCCGCCTCGGGCGAGATGTGCCCGATGGACAGGCCCGACGTGCCGCCGGAGAACCGGCCGTCGGTGATCAGCGCGCACGCGCGCCCCAGGCCGCGGCCCTTCAGGAACGACGTCGGGTAGAGCATCTCCTGCATGCCCGGCCCGCCCTTCGGCCCCTCGTACCGGATGACCACGACGTCACCGGCGGTGACCTCCTTGGCGAGGATGCCGTCGACCGCCGACTCCTGCGACTCGAAGACCCGCGCGGTGCCGTTGAAGACCAGGTTCTCCTCGGGGACGCCGGCGGTCTTCACGACGCAGCCGTCCGGGGCGATGTTGCCGAAGAGGATCGCCAGGCCGCCGTCGGCGCTGTACGCGTGCTCCTTGGAGCGGATGCAGCCCTCGGCGGCGTCGGTGTCCAGGGTCGCCCAGCGGTTGGACGTGGAGAACGGCTCGACGGTGCGGACCCCGCCGGGCGCGGCGTGGAACAGCTCGACCGCGGTTTCGGAGGCGTTCCCGGAACGGATGTCCCATTCGGCCAGCCAGCTGGACAGGTCGGGCGAGTGGACGCTGCGGACCCCGTCCCGAAGCAGGCCCGCGCGGTTGAGCTCGCCGAGGATGGCGGGGATGCCACCGGCGCGGTGGACGTCCTCCATGTGGTATTTCGGGCTGTTCGGCGCGACCTTCGACAGGCACGGCACCCGGCGGGAGATGCCGTCGATGTCGGCGACGCTGAAGTCGACCTCGGCCTCGCGGGCGGCGGCCAGCAGGTGCAGCACCGTGTTGGTCGAGCCGCCCATGGCCACGTCGAGGGCGACCGCGTTCTCGAACGCCTCCCGGGTCGCGATGGCCCGCGGCAGTACCGACGCGTCATCGCCCTCGTAATACTGCTTGCACAGGTCGACGATCAGCGTGCCGGCCCGCTCGAAGAGGGCCTTGCGGGCGCTGTGCGTGGCGAGGGTCGAGCCGTTGCCGGGCAGCGCGAGGCCGATCGCCTCGGTGAGGCAGTTCATCGAGTTGGCGGTGAACATGCCGGAGCACGAGCCGCACGTGGGGCAGGCGGAGCGCTCGATCTGGCCGAGCTGCTCGTCGGTGACCGCCTCGTTGGCGGAGGCGATCATCGCGTCGATGAGGTCGAGCTTGGCGTGCACGACGCCCTCGATCGCGACGGTCTTGCCGGCTTCCATGGGGCCGCCGGAGACGAAGACGGTGGGGATGTTGAGGCGTAGCGCGGCGAGCAGCATGCCGGGCGTGATCTTGTCGCAGTTGGAGATGCACACGAGGGCGTCGGCGCAGTGCGCCTGCACCATGTACTCGACGGCGTCGGCGATGAGCTCGCGGCTGGGCAGCGAATACAGCATCCCGCCGTGGCCCATGGCGATGCCGTCGTCGACGGCGATGGTGTTGAACTCCTTGGCGACCCCACCGGCCTCGGCGACCGCGTCCGCGACGATGATCCCGAGGTTGCGCAGGTGGACATGGCCCGGCACGAACTGCGTGAAACTGTTGGCGATGGCGACGATTGGCTTACCGAAATCTGCGTCGGTCATGCCGGTGGCGCGCCACAGGGCGCGTGCGCCGGCCATGTTGCGACCAGAAGTGGAGGTTTTGGACCGCAGCTCGGGCATACTTGTGAGTCTGACACGTTCCAGATCGTGGGACCGGTTGACTCGGGCGGTGAGATGCGCGAGAGTGGGCACATGTCGTCGAGGTCGCAGCGAGTACTTATCATCTAGCGCGCCGACGCCTGCCGTCAGCGCGCTAGCCCCTCGTGCATCGCACGGAGGGGTTTTTTCATGTCCAAGCCAGTCCAGCCGCGACCAAGACACCTTCGAGCGAAAGTGCGAAATGCGATGACGAGACCCACGCCTGAAGTCCTCGCCCACCGAGCGCACCCGGCCGCCCCCGCCGCCCCGGCGACGCCGCCGGCCGCCGACCGGTCGGAGAAGGCGCCCGTAGAGAAGAAGCCGGAACTTCTGACCGGTGCTCAGGTGCTGGTGCGGTCGCTCGAGGCCCTCGGCGCGGACGTCGTCTTCGGCATCCCGGGCGGCGCGATCCTCCCCGCGTACGACCCGCTGTTCGACTCCGAGTCCGTCCGGCACATCCTGGTCCGCCACGAGCAGGGCGCCGGCCACGCCGCGACCGGCTACGCGCAGGCCACCGGCAAGGTCGGCGTCTGCATGGCGACCTCCGGGCCGGGCGCGACCAACCTGGTCACGCCGATCGCCGACGCGTACATGGACTCCGTCGCGATGGTCGCGATCACCGGCCAGGTCGCCTCGGCCTCGATCGGCACCGACGCGTTCCAGGAAGCCGACATCGCCGGCATCACCCTGCCGATCACCAAGCACAACTACCTGGTGAAGACCGGCGAGGAGCTGCCGCGCATCCTGGCCGAGGCGTTCCACCTCGCCTCGACCGGCCGGCCCGGCCCGGTCCTCGTCGACATCCCGAAGGACGTGCTGCAGAAGCAGACGACGTTCAAGTGGCCGCCGACGCTGGACCTGCCCGGCTACCACCCGACGATGCACCCGCACGGCAAGCAGATCCGTGAGGCGGCCCGGCTGATCGCCGCCGCGAAGCGGCCCGTGCTGTATGTCGGCGGCGGGGTCATCAAGGCCCACGCGGCCGAGGCGCTGCGCAAGCTCGCCGAGCTGACCGGCGCTCCGGTCGTCACGACGCTGATGGCCCGTGGCGCCTTCCCCGACTCGCACCCGCAGCACCTGGGCATGCCCGGCATGCACGGCAGCGTCGGCGCGGTGTACTCGCTGCAGAAGGCCGACCTGCTGATCACCCTCGGCGCCCGCTTCGACGACCGGGTCACCGGCGACCTGAGCACCTTCGCGCCGCACGCGCAGATCATCCACGCGGACATCGACCCGGCCGAGATCGGCAAGAACCGGGTCGCGGACGTGCCGATCGTCGGCGACGCCAAGCACGTCATCGAGGAGCTGATCGGCGCCGTCACCGCGGAGTACACCGCCGGGCACAAGACGGCGCTCACCGACTGGTGGGCGACGCTCGACGACATCCGCGGCCGGTATCCGCTCGGCTACGAGGAGCCGTCCGACGGGACCCTGGCCCCCCAGTACGTCATCGAGCGCATCGGCAAGCTCGTCGGGCCCGAGGCGATCTACACCGCCGGCGTCGGCCAGCACCAGATGTGGGCGGCGCAGTTCGTGCAGTACGAGCACCCCGCCACCTGGCTCAACTCCGGCGGTCTCGGCACGATGGGCTACGCGGTCCCCGCCGCCATGGGCGCCAAGGTCGGCCGGCCCGACAAGGTCGTCTGGGCGATCGACGGCGACGGCTGCTTCCAGATGACCAACCAGGAGCTGGCCACCTGCGCCCTGGAGGGCATCCCGATCAAGGTCGCCGTCATCAACAACGGCAACCTCGGCATGGTCCGGCAGTGGCAGACGCTCTTCTACGACCAGCGCTACTCCAATACGGAGCTGGGCACCCACAAGCACCGCATCCCGGACTTCGTGAAGCTCGCCGACGCGCTCGGCTGCGTTGGGCTGCGCTGCGAGACCAAGCGGGACGTCGACGCCACGATCGAGGCCGCGATGAAGGTCACCGACCAGCCGGTCGTCATCGACTTCGTCGTCGGCAAGGACGCCATGGTGTGGCCGATGGTCGCCGCCGGCACCAGCAACGACGAGATCATGTTCGCCCGCGGGGTCGCGCCCAAGTTCGATAAGGACGACGTCTGAGATGACCACCCACACCCTGTCAGTCCTGGTGGAGAACAAGCCGGGCATCCTCGCGAGGGTCGCCGGCCTGTTCGCCCGCCGTGGCTTCAACATCGACTCCCTCGCGGTCGGTGAGACCGAGCACCCCGAGGTCTCCCGGATGACGATCGTCGTCAACGCCGAGGACAGCCCGCTCGAACAGGTCACCAAGCAGCTCAACAAGCTCGTGCAGGTCCTGAAGATCGTCGAGCTCGACAGCAACGCCAGCGTCCAGCGCGAACTGCTGCTGGTGAAGGTGCGCGCGGAGCGGCCCGTCCGCTCGCAGGTCCTGGAGACGGTGAACCTGTTCCGGGCCCGCGTGGTCGACGTCTCGCCGGACGCCCTCACGATCGAGGCCACCGGCACGTCGGAAAAACTGGACGCGTTGCTCCGTGACCTGGAGCCGTTCGGTATCAAGGAAATGGTCCAGTCCGGCGTCGTGGCCATCGGCCGTGGCTCCCGCTCCATCACTACAGGCCCGGCGCTCCGCGCCGCGTCCTGACGTATGCAGACGAAAGACGAAAGGAAAGACATGTCCGCCGAGGTGTTCTACGACGACGACGCCGACCTGTCGTTGATCCAGGGCCGCAAGGTTGCGGTCCTCGGTTACGGCAGCCAGGGCCACGCCCACGCGCTGTCCCTGCGTGACTCCGGTGTCGACGTCCGCGTCGGCCTGCCGGAGGGTTCCAAGAGCCGCGCGAAGGCCGAGGAGCAGGGCCTGCGGGTCCTCTCGCCGGCCGAGGCCTCCGCCGAGGCGGACGTCATCATGATCCTGGCGCCCGACACCGCGCAGCGCACCCTGTACACCGAGTCGGTCGAGCCGCACCTCACCGCAGGCAAGGCGCTGTTCTTCGGTCACGGCCTCAACATCCGGTACGGCTTCATCACGCCGCCGGCCGACGTCGACGTGGCCATGGTCGCCCCGAAGGGCCCGGGCCACCTGGTCCGCCGCCAGTTCGTGGACGGCAAGGGCGTGCCGTGCCTCGTCGCGGTCGAGCAGGACGCCACCGGCAACGCGTTCGCCCTGGCCCTCGCGTACGCGGCCGGCATCGGCGGCACCCGCGCCGGTGCGATCAAGACCACGTTCAAGGAGGAGACCGAGACCGACCTGTTCGGCGAGCAGGCGGTCCTCTGCGGCGGCGCCTCCGCGCTGGTGCAGACCGGTTTCGAGGTGCTCACCGAGGCGGGCTACGCCCCGGAGATCGCCTACTTCGAGTGCCTCCACGAGCTCAAGCTGATCGTGGACCTCATGTACGAGGGCGGCATCGCCCGGATGCGCTACAGCGTGTCCGACACCGCCGAGTACGGCGACTACTCCCGTGGCCCGCGCGTCGTCGACGCCCGGACCAAGGAGGAGATGAAGAAGATCCTCGCCGAGATCCAGTCGGGCGAGTTCGCCCGCGAGTGGATCGCCGAGGACGACGCCGGCCGCCCCAACTTCACCAAGCTCCGCGAGCAGGGTGCCGCGCACCCGATCGAGGAGACCGGCCAGAAGCTGCGCTCGATGATGAGCTGGGTCGACCGGCCCATCACCGAGACCGCCTGATCATGTTGGCCCCCGGGCGACCGGGGGCCAACCTCAGCGGGCCGCGTTCGCGTGGATCGCGTCCCTGATGAACTGCGCCAGACCCGGGTGGTTCTTGTCGTAGTTCGCCGTGAACCGCGGGTCGTCGACGTACAGGTCGCCGAGACCGCGGTGCAGCTCGCTCGAGCAGTCGTAGAACCACCGGTCGAGGTGCTGCCGGTGCTCCTCGGCGAGGTCCATCGCCCGCTCGCCCTGGGCCGGCTCGCCCTCGACGAACGCCCGCGTGAACGCCGCCGTGTTGTCGGCGGCCTCCGCCTTGATGCGTTCCCAGTCCTCAGGCGTGTATTTCGCGGTCCGCTGCGCCGACTGGCGGTACGCCTCCGTCTGGCCCCACCGCTGCTCGGCCTCTTCCGCGTACGGGTTCTCCATCGTGTCCTCCTTGCCGCTCCGGTACCGACAGCGTCAGGTCTCCAGCGGCGGGAGAGTCAAGCCTGCCCCCGGCAGTGCCGGACGGCCACCCCCAAAGGGTCCGCAAACGGGCAGGTCGGGTCCTTGGCAGCCGATCACCCGATCGGGCTGCTGTGATCGCGCTCACGTCCCGGCGGGGACGGGCGGTCGTTGCGGCGGGCCTACCATCGGCGGAAGAGGCCGTCCGCCCGGCCCCGTCGCCGACCTGCGCGTGGCGTGCAGTGCCGCGCGCCCACGCATCGACGCCAGCCGAAGCCCGAGAGTCGAGGTCCGTATGACCCTCCCTCCTGAACGCCCGGTGGTGCTGATCGCCGAGGAGCTCGCGCCCTCCGCCCTAGAAGTCCTCGCCGACGACTACGAGGTCCGTCACATCGACGGCACAGACCGGCCGGCGCTGCTGAAGGCCCTCGCCGACGCCAGCGCGATCATCGTGCGCAGCGCCACCCAGGTCGACGCCGAGGCGGTCGCCGCGGCGCCCCGGCTCAAGGTCGTCGCCCGCGCCGGCGTCGGCCTCGACAACGTCGACGTGCCGGCCGCGACGGCCCGCGGCGTCATGGTCGTCAACGCGCCGACGTCCAACATCGTCTCCGCCGCCGAGCAGGCCGTCGCGCTGCTGCTCGCCGTCGCCCGCAACACCGCCGCCGCCTCCGCCGCGCTGAAGGCGGGGGAGTGGAAGCGCTCCAAGTACACCGGCGTCGAGCTGTCCGGCAAGGTCGTCGGCGTCGTCGGCCTGGGCCGCATCGGGGTGCTGTTCGCGCAGCGTATGGCCGCGTTCGGGGTCCGCCTCGTCGCGTACGACCCCTACATCCAACCGGCGAGAGCGGCCGCGCTGGGCGTCCGGCTCCTCGGCCTGGACGAGCTGCTCCGGGAGAGCGACTTCATCTCGATCCACCTGCCGAAGACCCCGGAGACCGTCGGCCTCATCGGCGCCCGCGAGCTGGGCATCGTCAAGCCAGGCGTGCGGATCATCAACGCGGCCCGCGGCGGCCTGGTCGACGAGCAGGCCCTCGCCGACGCGATCGCCGACGGCCGGGTCGCCGGCGCCGGCATCGACGTGTACGCCAAGGAGCCCTGCGTCTCGTCGCCGCTGTTCGCGTTCGACAACGTGGTCGCGACCCCGCACCTGGGCGCGTCGACGGTCGAGGCGCAGGACAAGGCCGGCCTGGCCGTCGCCCGCAGCGTGAAGCTCGCCCTCGACGGCGAGTTCGTCCCCGACGCGGTCAACGTGCAGGTCGGAGGGGTCGTCGCCGAGGAGGTCCGGCCGCTGCTGCCCCTCGCGGAGAAGCTCGGCAGGGTCTTCACCGCGGTCGCCGGCGGGATCGCCTCGGCCGTCACCGTCGAGGTCCACGGCGAGGTCGCCGGGCACGATGTGTCCGTGCTCAAGCTCGCCGCGACGAAGGGCCTGTTCAGCAGCGTCGTTGCAGAGCAGGTCACCTATGTGAACGCACCACATCTGGCAGCCGATCGGGGGGTTGAGGTGGCCCTTGCGGTGTTCACGGAATCCGCCGATCAGACCAACCTGGTGACCGTGCGCGGTGCATTGCCCGACGGCAGGGTAGCCTCCGTGTCCGGTACGTATGTCGCGGGACCGCGCGAGGCCCTGAAGCTGACCGAGATCGACGGCTTCAGCCTCGAGCTGACCGCGGAGGGCGTGCTGCTGTTCTTCCGATATGCCGACCGCCCCGGCGTCGTCGGACTGGTGGGGTCGATACTGGGCACTGCGGGGGTCAACATCGCGGCGATGCAGGTCGCCCGGCGCGAAGCCGGCGGCGAGGCGCTGATGACGCTGACCATCGACACGTCCGTGCACGCGGACCTGCTCAACGAGGCCCAGCAGGCCATCGGCGCGACAGCGGCGAGCACGGTCGACCTGTCGGGCGAGTAAGACGTTCCTCCTAGGGGGCGGGGAGAGTGGCGGCTCTCCCTGCCCCCGTCTTATTTCCCGCTCTCTGAGATGCCGGTCCACGCTCTAGGACAAGGGGCTACCGTGGGCAGGTCCGAGGAAAGGGGCGCAGAGGTGGCGAAGATCGCGGTCGTGGCCGGTGACGGCATCGGGACCGAAGTGGTGGCGCAGGCACTCAAGGTGCTGCGGGTCATCCTTCCGGACGTCGAGACGACCGACTATGACCTCGGCGCCGCCCGCTACCACCGCACCGGCGAGGTGCTCCCCGGCACGGTCCTGGAGGAGCTGCGCGGCCACGACGCCATCCTGCTCGGCGCCGTCGGTGACCCCAGCGTCCCGCCCGGCGTGCTGGAGCGCGGCCTGCTGCTGAAGCTGCGGTTCGACTTCGACCAGTATGTCAACCTGCGCCCCTCGAAGCTGTGGCCCGGCACGACCAGCCCCCTCGCCGGCGTGAAGCCCGGCGAGATCGACCTCGTCGTCGTCCGTGAGGGCACCGAGGGCCTGTATGTCGGCGCCGGCGGCAACCTGCACCCGGGCACGGCCGCCGAGGTCGCCACCGAGGAGAGCCTCAACACCCGGCACGGCGTCGAGCGCGTCATCCGCGACGCCTTCGCCCGCGCCGCGAAGCGCGAGCGGCGCAAGGTGACCCTGGTGCACAAGACCAACGTGCTCACCCACGCCGGCGGCCTGTGGGCCCGCACGTTCAACGAGGTCAAGGCCGAGTTCCCGGACATCGAGACCGAATACCAGCACGTCGACGCCGCCGCCATGTTCCTGGTGAGCAACCCGCAGCGCTACGACGTGGTCGTCACCGACAACCTCTTCGGCGACATCCTCACCGACATCGCCGCCGCGGTCACCGGCGGCATCGGCCTGGCGGCCAGCGGCTCGATCAACCCCGAGCGCGCCTTCCCGTCCATGTTCGAGCCCGTCCACGGCTCCGCCCCCGACATCGCCGGCAAGGGCATCGCCGACCCGTCCGCCGCCGTGCTGTCGACCGCGCTGCTGCTGGACCACCTCGGCCACCCCGAGGCCGCCGCGAAGGTCACCGACGCCGTGGGTGCCTCGGTCGCCGCCCGCACGCCCGGCGTGGCGCTGTCCACGGAGGCGATCGGCGACCAGCTCGCCGCAGCCGTGGCCTGAGTGCGCTTGAACGACCGTTCGGGGTAAGTTGCAGACACGACGCGCAACTGGAGGAACGCCATGAACGGCGGTGAGACGCTCGACTTCGAGATCCGTCCCAACCAGGCACCGGTCGGCGCCGCGGAGCGGTCCGCGCTGCTCGCCAACCCCGGGTTCGGGCGGATCTTCACCGACCACATGGTCACGGTGCGCTATGCCGAGGGCAAGGGTTGGTATGACGCCCGCGTCGAGGCCCGCGCGCCGATCCCCATGGACCCGGCCACCGCCGTCCTGCACTACGCCCAGGAGATCTTCGAGGGCCTGAAGGCCTACCGCGCGGCCGACGGCGGCGTCACCCTCTTCCGCCCCGACGCCAACGCGGCCCGCTTCCGCCAGTCCGCCGCCCGCATGGCCATGGCACCGGTCCCCGAGCAGCTGTTCCTGGACGCGCTGCAGGCGCTCATCCGCGTCGACAGCGAGTGGGTGCCGTCGGATCCCGAGGGCAGCCTCTACCTGCGCCCGTTCCAATACGCGAGCGAGGTCTTCCTCGGCGTCAAGCCCTCCTCGGAATACCTCTTCCTGATCATCGCCTCCCCGGTCGGCAGCTACTTCAAGGGCGGCGTGAAGCCCGTCAGCGTCTGGGTCTCCCGCGACTACACCCGCGCGGCCCCCGGCGGCACCGGCGCCGCCAAATGCGGCGGCAACTACGCCGCCAGCCTCGTCGCCCAGGCCGAGGCCATCGAGCACGGCTGCGACCAGGTCGTCTTCCTCGACGCCGTCGAGCAGCACTACGTCGACGAGCTCGGCGGCATGAACGTCTTCTACGTCTTCGACGACGGCACCCTGCTCACGCCCCCGCTGACCGGCACGATCCTGCCCGGCATCACCCGCGAGTCGGTCCTGCGCCTGGCCACCGACCAGGGCCTCACGGTCCGCGAGGAGCTGTATTCCTACGAGCAGTGGCAGGCCGACGCCCGCAGCGGCCACCTGCGCGAGGCCTTCGCCTGCGGCACCGCCGCCGTCATCACCCCGATCGGCGTCGTCCGCGACCGCTCCGGCGAGTTCACCATCGCCGACGGCACCGCGGGCAAGGTCACCATGGACCTCCGCGAGCGCCTCGTCGGCATCCAGCGCGGCACCGCTCCCGACCCCCACGGCTGGGTCCACCGCGTCCTGTAGCCCATCCATGCGGGCTCCGGCCCGCCGTGGCTGAGGCCCGTTGCTCCCGTCAGCGGCCGGTCAGGCCGTGGACGGCCTTCCCTTTCCCGCCGCCTGCAGCTGCCGTCGAAACGCGGCCGTGGCCGGCCGCGACCACCCGGGGCGTGGCTGTCGGCTCTGCGCTTGGCTGCCGGCTCCGGGCTCGGCCGGGACGTCGCTGCCGGGTCAGGCTGACCAGCGGCCGAGGTTTGACGTCCGTCCGTAGCTGGGCCGCAGTCCACGCGGGGTGGGCCGCTCGTACGCCAGCAGCAGCGCCTCCTCGGCCAGCTGCGCGTCCGGACACGGCCAGAACGCCTTGCACTCACAGAAGTTGTCGGTCCGCGGCTTGTGCGCATCGTGGAGCGCCCGCGCGACCCGCCACAACATCGGATCAGCACAGCCGAACGGCGGCTCGATCGGCGGCTCACCCCCCGCCTCGGCCCCGGACCCGGGCGGCACCCCATCGTCGATCATCGTCCGTCGCCCCCCAATGTTGCCGGTCACCTCACCGCCCCCGGCGCACGCCGGCGGACGGTTGCCAAAACGGTAACCGCCGACCGCACCCCGGCGCAGACACGCTGTGCGCAACTTGCACGACAGAGCGACACCACTTGCACCGCCACGCCCTTGAACTGCCCAAACACCGCCCGACCCGGCCGAACCCCACCCGAACCGCCAACCGACAACACCCGATCAGACACCCCCGGAAACTGTCGTACCTCGGGGCTAGGTTCGACGGCAGAGGAGGGCGGATGGACGAATTGCCGGCACCCAGGATGTTCGCCGATGCCCGACGAAGCCGGCGGAGGCGGGGCCGAGCTTCCTGGCTCAAAGGGCGCAGCCGCGACCTACGTGGAGGCCAATGCGAGAGTCGTGTCACAACCGGCGGTCAACCGGCCTGCGAAGACCAGGGTGCCGCTGCCAGCGCTCATCCAGCCGCAAAGCGCGAAGCCGGCAACTCCCGCCGACCGGGTCCGGATGTGGCGGCATGGACCCGGGCTCGGGGTTCCGGCTCCGGTTCCGGCTGGGGTCCGGCCTGGATGAGGCCTGGATCCGGCTCGGGCGAATTCCGGTCCAGGTTCGAGTTCGGTCTCGGTCCGGTGGTCTGCATCCGGCCCAGGCAAAGCCCCCTGTCGGGGTCGGTTCGGGTCGGGTCCGGGGTCGGGGTCGGGGTCGGGTCCGGGGTCGGGCAGTCGAGGTCCAAGCCTGGGTCCGCTCCGAGTCCGGGTGCGTGGTCGATCCCTTGGAGAGGGGCACCGGGGTCGCCCGCGCGGGGACGTCCGGGTCACCGCCGTCCCCGCACAGCACGGACCCGGCGGCACCGTCGAGTCCGGGTGGGTGGCCGATCCCTTGCCGGGTTCGGGTCGGACAAAATCCGAGTCCGTCAGGCCGGTTCGTGCCTGTCGGGCTGGTCCGGGGCGGGCGGGCCTGAGGTTCGCGGGGCGTGTCCGTGCCTGCCGGGCTGGCACGAGTCGGCGGGTCAGCGTCGGGGTCGGGCGAGTCGAGGTCCAGGCCCGAGTCCGCTCCGAGCTCGGGTGCGTGGCGGGTTCCTTGCCGAGGTCGGGTCGGGCAGCTCCCAGTCCCGCCAGGCCGGTCCACGTTTGTCGGGCTGCTTCGAGTTGGGCGGGTCCGAGTTGTGGTCAGCGCGGATCCAGGTGTGGTCCGTTCCGAGTCCGGGTTGGGCGGGCCTGAGGTTCGCGGGGTGTGTCCGTGCCCTGCCAGGTTGGTCCGAGAGTGTCGGTCCGAGAGTGTCGGTCCGAGAGTGTCGGTCCGAGAGTGTCGGTCCGAGAGCGTCGGTCCGAGAAGGGGGCTTCGAAAGGGTGGGCTTCGAGAGGGGTGGCTTAGGGAAGGCGGCTCCGAGAGGGGTGGCTTCGAGAAGGGTGGCTTCGAGAAGGGCAGGTCAGAGTCGGAGCGGCGCCGAGTCGGGCGAGACTGAGGCCGGGCGGTCCGAGCCGGGTCGGCGTCCGGGGTGCGCAGGCGAGGAAGCCGGGCGACGAACGGAGGGCGCGACGGCAGGCGAGCACCGGACGGAATGCCCCGCGCGCGCGGGCGGCCGAGGCCGTCGGGCAGCGCGAGCATCACCAGAGGGGTAGATGCAGCGTACGGGTGCCGGAGCCGCCACTCCGACACCCGTACAAGAGGAAAGCTCCTAGACGGAAGCTGCCTCTGCATCGAGGGTCACGGCCAACGCGTGAACTACCGCGGCGGTGCGTAGACCCTCGTCGACCACTTCGCGGGACACCCCTGCACCACGAAGTGATCTTTCGTGCGATTCCAGGCACACCCCGCACCCGGTGATCGCGGATACTGCTGTGGACCACAGCTCGACGTCGGTGGTGCTGACGCCGGGCCAGGTGGTCACCTGGCGGCGCAGGCGCGCCGGCAGGTGGTTGTACGCTTCGTCACCGATGAGGTGCTTGGCGCGGAAATAGACGTTGTGGACGGCCATGCGGGACGCGACAGCCTTGGCCGCTTCAACAGCCTCAGGCTTCAGGTGATTCCCGGCCTCGTCGAGGATCGCGCGGAACACGAAGGCGCTCCGTGTGGTCATCGCGCAGGAGAGCGCGGTGCCCCACAGCTGCTGCTCGGTGAGCAGGGTGCCGGCGAGGACGGAGTCGAGGTTGAGCTCGACGTCCTTCGCGTATGCCGGCAGCGCGGCCTTCAGGTCCCCGATCGACATCAGACCGAAGTCCTGCCCGACGAGAGACTCTCACCAACGGTGAGCACCGGAACCTCCTTGGTGCGTTCGCTTGACTGGTTCCAACCTTGACCGACGTGCGTTACAGGGACGTGACGAACAGGGTGAATCGTGAAGCAGATCACCTGGGTTCTCAGAATTCGGAATCACGTGCCACAGGCGGCGCAGCCGTGGCAAGCTACCCAACGTGACTCGGCTCATTATTGGCCCTTAGCGCGCCCAGCATCCCCTAGCTGGCCGCGCAGACCTCTCGCATTCGCGAGGGGTCTTTTTGTTGGCCCATCCCCCGCCAGAAGCCACAAAAACCCGAAGCCAAAGCCAGGAACCAAAGCCAAAGCCAGGAGAAGACCATGCAGGTGTACGACACCACACTGCGCGACGGCGCCCAGCGCGAGGCGATCAGCTACTCCGTCGTGGACAAGCTGGCGGTGGCCAGGCTGCTCGACGAGTTCGGCGTCGGTTTCATCGAGGGCGGCTGGCCGGGCGCGATGCCGAAGGACACGGAGTTCTTCCGCAGGGCGAGGACCGAGCTGGAGCTCAAGCACGCGGTGTTCGTCGCGTTCGGGTCGACCCGCAAGGCCGGCGTACGCGTGCAGGACGACCAGCAGGTGCGGGCGCTGCTCGACGCGGAGACGCCGGCCGTGACGCTGGTCGCGAAGTCGGACCTGCGGCACGTGGAGCGGGCGCTGCGCACCACGCCGGAGGAGAACCTGGCGATGGTCCACGACACCGTCGCGTACCTGGTGGGCGAGGGCCGCCGGGTGTTCCTGGACCTGGAGCACTTCTTCGACGGGTACGCGTTCGACCCGGAGTACACCGCGAAGGTCGCCGCGACCGCGCTCGCCGCCGGGGCGGAGAAGGCAGTGATGTGCGACACGAACGGCGGGATGCTGCCGTCGCTGATCACCCGCACGATCGGTGAGGTCAAGGGCCGGCTCGCGGTCGTGCTCGGCATCTCCGAGACCGACGCGGTCGAGCGGCTCGGCATCCACTGCCAGAACGACACGTCCTGCGCGGTCGCGAACACGGTCGCCGCCGTCGAGGCGGGCGTCCCGCACTTCCAGTGCACCGCGAACGGCTACGGTGAGCGGCCCGGCAACGCCGACCTCTTCGCCGTCGTCGGCAACCTCCAGCTGAAGCTCGGTATGCCGGTCCTACCGGACGGGTGCATCGAGTCGATGGTGCGCGTCTCGCACGCCATCGCAGAGATCGCCAACATCGCACCCGACACCCACCAGGCTTATGTCGGGTCGTCAGCGTTCGCTCACAAGGCGGGCCTGCACGCGAGCGCGATCAAAGTGGATCCCGTGCTCTACAACCACATCGACCCTGTCGTCGTGGGCAACGACATGCGGATCCTGGTCACCGAGATGGCCGGACGGGCCAGCATCGAGCTCAAGGCACGCGAGCTCGGCGTCGACCTGTCCGGCAATCCGGAGGCGCTGTCGCGGGTCACCACCCGCGTCAAGGACCTCGAGGCGCGGGGCTGGTCGTTCGAGGCCGCCGACGCGTCGTTCGAGCTGCTCGCCCGCGCGGAGCTGGCCGACGGCGCGGTGCCGAAGCCGTTCGCGCTCGAGTCGTACCGGGTCCTCGTCGAGCACCGCGAGGACGGCGCCGTGGTGTCCGAGGCGACGGTGAAGGTCCGCGTCCGGGGGGAGCGGATCATCGCGACGGCGGAGGGCAACGGCCCGGTCAACGCCCTCGACGAGGCGCTGCGGGTCGCCCTGACGAAGCACTACCCGGAGCTGTCGCGCTTCGAGCTCGCCGACTACAAGGTCCGGATTCTCGAGGGCAGCCACGGTACGGGTGCCGTCACCCGCGTCCTGGTCGAGACCAGGTCGACGGGCGAGGACTGGACGACCGTCGGTGTCCACGAGAACGTGGTCGAGGCGAGCTGGACGGCGCTCGTCGACGCCCTCAGCTACGGCCTGTCCCGCCAGGTGCGGGTGTAACCAAGAAGTAACACTGTGCGAAGGCGGGGCGGCGACGCCCCGCCTTCACGCGCCGACTACGGGCACTTGTTCTGGCGGAAAGCAGTCAGCGAGGCCGGGTCCGGCTCGAACTTCCACTGCCCGTTCTGATACTTGATGGTGTTCGTGCCGGTCGCCGCCGTGCCGGTCGCCGGGGTCCGCGTCCATTTGACGGTCGCGGTGGAGTCGTCGACCGGTGTCACCGACGTCACGAGATAGTCGCCCTGCAGCGTGGTGCAGGTCGAGACCAGGTCGACGTAGGCGTCCTTGGCGATGGCGGTCTGCGCGGTGTCGGTCCAGAGCTCCCAGGCCCCGGCCCAGTCGCCCTCGGTCAGGTTGTCGAACACCTGCTCCGCCGTGACCTGCGCCGTCTGTGCGTCCTGCGGCTGAGCGGTCACCTCGACCGTCGGACGGTCGGCCGTCGACGGTGACTCACCACCGGCGTCGTCCTTCTTGTCCGAGCAGCCCGCGAGGACGCTCGTGAGCACAACCGGCGCGATGACGGCGAGCGCGATGCCGCGGAAGGTTCGTGTCACCCATCTGCTCCAACGTGGTTCTGTCGGGGCGTTCCGCCCGATCCGTACGTGAAGGTACTCCCGGCCAACGAACCGCGTATAGCCGGAGGTACGCGGGAGTGATCAATCGGCCAGGAATCGGCATGATCGGACGGGTCAGCCGTCAGCCTTCGGGAGCACCAGCTCGGCGAAGACGGCCTTGTGGTCGGTCCCGGCGACCCGGTGGATCACCACGTTCCTCACCCCGACCCGCTTGTCGGTGAGCACGTGGTCGATCGTGACGCCGGGGATGTACCACCGCTCGTCGTAGGGCCACGACGTGTCGAGCCCGGCGCCGGCGACGTCGGCCGCGTCGTGGTAGCCCTTCGCGAGCACCTCGCGCATCGCGCCGTGGTCCAGGGTCGCGTTGAAGTCGCCGATGAGCAGGTTGACCGGTCCGGACGGCGTCGCGGCGGGCTGTGCGGCGAGATCGGCCACCCAGCAGGCGTCCCGGGTGCCGTCGGACGGGGCGCACGGGTGCACCGACTCCACGTGCAGCTCAGCGGCGCCGGGGACCCGTACACCGGCCTGCGCCTGACCGAAGTCGGAGACGAACCGGCGGTAGCCCTGGTCGGTGAGCGGGAAGCGGCTGTAGACGGCGGAGCCGGTCACGCCCGGTCGCGGGTAGGACACCGCGTTGGGCAGCAGCTGGTCGAGCCCGGCGGCGCGCAGCGCGGTGCGTGCCTCGTCCGTGTATTCCTGCAGGGTCAGCAGGTCGACGGCGCCGCTGCGCACGAGGCTCACGATCCGGTCGGGGTCGGCCCGGCCGAGGAGCATGTTGACGCTCATCACCCGCAGCGTCGGGCCGTCCTGGACCCCCGCGTCGCTGTCGGAGATCCAGCGGGGCAGGACGCACGCGGCGAACGCGATGGTCACCACGGCCGCCGCGACCGCCGGCCAGATGCGCTTCGTCAGCAGCGCGATCGCCAGCGGTGCCAGCGAAGCCACCGCGACATAAGGGGTGAAGGCGATCAGCTGGACCGCCGGGAAGCCGCTCTCCAGGCCCAGCACCCGCGCCGCCGCCCACAGCGCGAACGGTGCGACGAGCAGCCACAGCAGCACGGTCAGCCACCGGCGCCGCCCTGGTGCCGCGGCCGGTGCCGCGAGCGGCCGGACTTCCTCGGTGCTGACCATTCCGCCAGGGTAGGCGAGACACGCCAACCGGCCCGTCCCCTGCTGAGAATCTTCACAGAACCAACAGACCGCCCACTAGGCTGCCCAGGGTGCACCCGGTCATCGTGACGTTCGGCCCGGTCGCGATCCTGACCCACGACGTGTGCGTGGCCGCCGGCATCGCGGTCGCCGCCCTGGTGTTCCTGTGGGAGGTCCGCCGGCGCCGGGCCCAGGACGACCGGCTCTGGTATGTGCTGGCCGGCGCGCTCGTCGGCGGCGCCCTGTTCGCCCGGCTCGGCACCTGGGTGCAGCACCTCGACCCGCGCGACAACGCCACGCTGCTGGAGCAGTGGGCGTACGGCAACCGCAGCATCCTGTCCGGTCTCGTCGGCGCGTACGCCGGCGCGATCGTGGCCAAGAAGGTGGCCGGCTACCCGTGGCGGACCGGTGACCTCTTCGCGCCCGCGGTCGCGGCCGGGATGGCGGTCGGCCGGGTCGGCTGCCTGCTCGCCGAGCCGCCCGGCACCCCGACGGGCCTGCCGTGGGGGATCACGCTGAGCCCGGCGGAGGCCGCAGCCCTGCACACCGTCGCCGGCGTGCCGCTGCACCCGTCGTTCGGTTACGAGATCCTGTTCCACGCCCTGGCGTTCGCCGGGCTGCTCGCGCTGCGCGGGCGGGTGACCGCGCCGGGCGCGCTGTTCAAAATCTATCTGGCCGGTTACGCGGTCTTCCGTTTCATGGTGGAGTTCGTCCGGGGCAACGAGGTGGTGTGGGCCGGGCTGACCAGGCCGCAGCTGTTCCTCCTGGCCTGCCTGCCGCTCATCGTGGCGGGCCTGACACGTGACCTGGTGAAACGGAAGGAAGCGGTGCCCGCATGACCTGGACCGTGCCGCCCCCGCCCCAGCCGCCGGGCGACGACCGGCCGATCCGCGGCCGGAAGGTCGCCGCGGGGATCGGGATCGCCGCGGGCGGGCAGGTCCTCGCCATCGGCCTCGGCGTGCTGGGCGTGTTCCTGGGCGCCGCGTCCGACAACGACGAGAACGCGCTGCTGGGCGTCTACCTGGAGATCCTGCTGCAGATCGCGCTGTTCGTCGCCTGCCTGGTCGTCGGGATCGTCTGGATCGCCCGCCGGGACCGCGGCATCGGCCTGGGCATCCTCATCGGCTGGGCGGTCAGCGTCATCGTGTTCCCGGTCGCGGGCATCGGCGTGTGCATCGCGCTCCTCAACGCCAACTCGGGGGCATCATGAGCAACGGCATGCAGCTGCGCGGGGACCGGATCCACCGGTACGTCAACGCGTTCTGCCCGCAGTGCCACGACGAGCAGCCGGACCGTCCACTGGAGACGGTGCAGCGGCTGTCGGGCTGGCTCGCCGAGCGCGACGGCAGGATCTGGCTGGAGCGCGGCTGCCCCTCGCACGGACTCGTCCGCACCATGTACGACGAGTCGCCGGAGATCCTGCGGTACCTGGAGCAGTGGACCGCGCCGACGAAGACGCACGTGCCGGACCTCGCCGGGAACTTCGCGCCCGTGCCGTCGGCCTACCTCGCCGGCCTGCCGGAGATGCAGACCCAGCACACCTGCATCCTGCTCGCCGACCTCACCGACAGCTGCAACCTGCGCTGCCCCACCTGCTTCACCGACTCGTCCCCGGCGATCGAGGGCGTCGTGCCGCTCGCCGAGATCCTCGCCAGCGTCGACACGAAGCTGTCCCGCGAGAACGGCCGCATCGACGTGCTCATGCTGTCCGGCGGCGAGCCCACCCTGTACCCGTACCTGCCCGAACTGCTGCGCGAGGTGGCGGCGCGCAACGTCGTGCGGGTCCTCGTCAACTCCAACGGCGTGAAGATCGCCCGCGACGACGCGCTGCTGGACCTGCTGACCGAGCACCGCGAGCGGGTCGAGGTCTACCTGCAGTACGACGGCGTCTCCGAGCGCGCCGCCCGCCACCACCGCGGCGCCGACCTGCGCCGCCTCAAGGACCAGGCCGTCGACCGGCTGTCGTCCCGCGGCATCTTCACCACCCTCACGATGACCTGCGCGCTCGGCGTCAACGACGACGAGATCGGCGCCGTCGTGAAACGCGCCCTGGACACCCCGTACGTCGGCGGCGTCTCCCTGCAGCCGCAGTTCGGATCCGGTCGTTCGGGTGCGATCGACCCCATGGACCGGCTCACCCACACGGGCGTCCTCGCCCGCCTCGGCCCGCAGACCGGCGACCAGGTCACCTGGCGCGACCTGACCGCGCTGCCGTGCTCGCACCCGCACTGCTGCTCGGTGGGGTACCTGCTGCGCGACGACGCGGGCGAGTGGCAGTCGATGACGAAACTCATCGGCCACGACCGGCTCCTGACGTTCCTGGACCTCGAACCCGACCTGGTGGCCAACCGGATCGCCGACGTGCAGCTGCCCGCCGCGTTGCGGACCGCCGTCAAGGACTCGCTGCTGGGGCTGCTGTCGGAGCAGTCGTCGCTGTCGCACCCCGACGTCGGCTCGCTGTGGCGCGACATCTGCGAGAACTGCGACCTCGGCATCTCCACCCTGACGACCCTGGTCTCCTCGTCCCTGCCCGGCGGCCGCAACCGGCTGCGCAAGATGCTCGGCGAGCGCGTCAAACGCATCACGGTCAAGCCGTTCATGGACATGGCCACGATGATCGAGGAACGCCTCCTGCAGTGCTGCGTCCACGTCGCCACCGTCGGCGGGTCGGGCGGCCACCAGTGCGCCCCCTTCTGCGCCGTCCAGGCCTGGCCCGCGCTGTCCGCCCAGCGCCTGCCCCGAGCGCTGTGACGTCCACCCCGCAGCCCTACGACCCGCTGCGGCTCTGCGTGTACGCGACGATCGCCGCCCTCGCGTGGCTGCTCGGACCGTTCGCCCTGCTGGGCTTCGCGCTGCTCGGCCTCGCCGGTTACCTCCGCGCCCGCCGCCAGGGCCTGACCCGCTCCAAGTGCGTCCTGCGCGACACCCGCCTCGTCCTGACCTACCTCGCCGCCCTGGCCCTCGCCGCGGTGGCGGGCATCGCCTGGCAGGTCTACGGCTGGCTGGCCTGATCGCACACGGCGATGAGCGCGGCGCGCAACGGTGCCGCGAGCTCCGACAGTTCCCGCTGGCGGCGGGTGTACTCCGCGCGCCCGTCCGCCGTCTCGATCGCCACCGCGGGGTACCCGAGCGCCGCCAGGTCGTACGGGCTGGCCTGCACCATGCGCCGCTACGCGGCGCCTCGCCGGTCTGTGATCTCCTCGCGCGCTCGACCTGCCACCACGTCCACCGGATCCCCTGCTTCCAGGGCAAGCACCCGAATTCGCAACGCGGGAGCCAACGTGAGGATCTTGGACGTGATCTCGCGGCGCTGGCGCAGCCGTTCGGTGAAGGCGCTCCGTTCGTCGTCCGCCCGAGCCGTAAGGCTGGCCCCGCAGTCCCCGCAGCGATTTCTGCCCGCGTGAGGCGTGGGGCGCGGGTAACAGGCAGGGCAATACCGCCGCCCAGTCGTGCGACGAAACAGCAGCTCGTCAGGCCCGTCCAGCGTCAGGATCTGCATTGATCCGCTTGCTACCCGGTACAGGTCCGCAAGTTGGACAAGGTCCCATGGCAGGTTTTCAAGGATGACGAGTCCGTGAAGCTGATCAAGACTGACTCGCAGAGCGAATCCCAGCCACTCATCGGAAACCATCCCGCGTTCGTCGCGGCGGAACAGTTCGGCCGTCGCCGGGTAGCGCTCGACCGCGACCCGTACAAGATCGCGGGGGCGGACGATTGGAGCGAGCAGTGCCGTGCCGAGAGCTTCGGCAAGGGTGGTCTTGCCAGCGGCCGGGGGACCGATCAGGCAGACCGGCCTGAGTGGTCGCTCCGAGGTCACGAGAAGCTCACGATCTTATGTTCGCCAAGCTCGATGCCGTACCGTTTGTAGACCTTTGTGGTGTTTTCGCTCGTGAGCTGCGACTCGTCGTATCCGAGGATGGCGGCGACGCGGTGCACTTCCTCAGGCGAGGCGGCCTCGATCTCCAGGTACGGCGGGATCATCGGCCATTCGTCGATTTCCAGCTGGGCGCCGTCGAGGGCGAAGCTCGTGCGGCGGTTCTCCTGGTAGGACTTCGGGTGGAAGCCGAGGAAGCCCAGGAGCTCGTTCGTCGCGTCCAGGTCGTTCACGGTGACCTCGACCTCGTAGGTGCCGTCGATGCCGTCGTGGGAGATCTCCTTGACGGCGAGCGTGGTGGTCGTGCCGTTGTCACGCAGCCGGATCCACTTGCTCTCGTCGCCCGCGACGATGTCGTACACGTAGCGGCGCTGGAGCGTCGGGGTGCTGACCTCGCGGCCGCCCTTGGAAAGAATCAGGTCCGCGATCGCGACCGGGTCGATGTCGAGCACCTTCGCCTCAAACTCTGCGGGCATGTCGAGTCCTTTCACAACAGTCGGTCGTCGGACAACAGGCGGTACTCGGCGTCGCGAAGCGCCAAGACCTCCTGGCACAGATCGTGCCGGACGAACTCTGCGGCAGGCATGCAGAGGTCCATGCGCTGGATGCACACACCGACCTGGTATCCACCACGAGCGTCGCGGTAGAGCCGGACGCCGTAGAAGCCTTCCTGGCAATCGGTGTCATTGTTGAACCTGCATCCCGCGCACGTCTCGGGCAAGCGGACGCTCCGGATCTGCTTGAACCAGATCGTGCGGCCGTTCGGCAGTTCGTAGGCCGTGCGGCTTCCGGAGACGCCCGCAGTCACGTGGTGCGTTGTGGCTACGGCACCCAGGTCGGCGAGGATCTGAATGATCGCCGCGATCGACTCCGCGCCGTCATCGAGCGAGTTCAGCAGCCGCACGCTGAGCCAGGGCGAATACTCCTCAAGCAGCCGCCGCACGCGTGGAGCGTGGCCGTAGTTCGGGACGACGATGTTCGCGCTCGCCCGGACGCCCACGCGTTCGGCCGCAGCCACCGATTCCTTGAGTGCCGCGATCTTCCGCTCGGCACGGCGGACGTTGGTGAAAACGGGCGTGTTGCACCTGGGCCAGCTCGTCCGGCGTGGTGCCGAAGATGCTGAAGTTGACGCGGTCGAGTCCCGCCCGCGCGCAGTCCTCCAGAACAGCGGCGCCCCGCTCACCGTTCGACGTGACACAGACCCGAAGGCCGGTCTGAACGCCGGCCCGCACAATCTCGGAAAGTCGAGGGTGCAGCGTCGGCTCACCTCCAGTCAGATGCAGCTCGTTGAGATCCAACGCATCGCGCAGGAGGGCCAGCGTCGAAGCGAACTCTGCGTCAGGTGTGACAGTCGCGGGCAGAAACTGGGCGCCGTTGGTGGTGAGGTAAATGGAAACGCGGCCCGACGAACCTTGCGAGACCACCGGCGTTCCTTCGTTGTGGCAGAAGGTGCACGTCATCCCGCAGCCGTCGATGATCTTCACGCGCAGCGTTCGATCGGTGTGAACGTTAGTAGGAACCGAAACCCGCGTGTCGGGCCGGAACGGAGTCATGACCATGCGCCCGACCTGACGTCGAGAGCGTCGATCTCCCGCGTGGTCCAGCCCGCGTCGAGGAGTGCATCGCGCGCCCAGGCTTGCGTCTCGTACGGGAACGGGGTGGCGCAACTCAAGCAGCGCGCACCCGCCGGGTAGTCGATCGAGCAGTGGACGCGAATCGCGAGCTGTGCAAAGGCCAGGTCTTCTTCGATGGGGTCCGGCGGACGAGCCATCTCATCGTCCCTTCGACGTTGGCTGATATAACTGGTCGCAAGTGATTGCTAGACAGAGCGTCAGGGATCAGCCAGGATCGTTGAAGGTGGTAAGCGTTTCCCTCCGTTGCCTCATCCAGTGATGACCAAAGAGCCCCCTAACCTCGGCGAGATCCTGAGGGCTGCCCGCGAGGCGGCCGGGTGGAGCCTGTCCCGAATGGGTCGAGCGACCGGGTTCAGCAAGCCGTACCTCTCGAAGCTGGAGACCAGCGACAAGGAGGTGAAGCCTTGGCACATCGAGGCGTACGACAAGGCGCTGGGAGGTGACTGCGTGCGTCGTCGAGCGTTGCTGATCATGGGCGCGAGCTTCGTGTCCCAGACGGTCTGGGCCGAGCTGGACATGCCGACGACGGGGCCACCGAGAGTTGACCGCAACGAACTCGCCGCGCTGGAAGCATCCGCGGACATGCTGACCAGCCTTGGCTTGCGGCACGGTGGCCGGGCGGCCGTTGCGGCTGTGCGCGGCCAGTTGCGATACGCCGCCGGCCTGCTGGATCTGGACATGTCCGACGTGGCGAGGGAGTCACTACTGACAACGGTCGGCCGACTCGCCGACCGCACGGCGTGGTCAATGGCCGATAGCGGGCAGCTCAAGCAAGCGGACAAGATCTACGACTTCGCGCTCACTGTTACGCCGAACCCGGTCCAGCACTGGCTCACGCTGGTCAACCTCGCTGGCCTGCGTCTTGACGAAGACGAGCCGCAGCGCGCCCTTGAACTGCTCGATCGGGCCGAGCCCGGCCTGCCCGTGCTCCGATTCCTGGTGGACTCGACACGAGCGCACGCTTACGCGCAGCTCGGCGACTTCTCGTGCACCGTCCGCTACGTCGGAGGAGCCGACGAGGCGCATGCGGCGGTAGACCTGTCCGACCTGCCATCGGCGATTCACCCATATGTCTCAGGACATGAGGCGCATGCGCACTCCGCCGCGGGTAGAGCGCTGTACGCGCTCGCCCGCACAGGTCGGCGGAAGGCGGCATCGCTGGCCGTGGACAGGCTTGAAGCAGCCGTCGTAGCGTTCGACTCTGACCGCGCGCGTGCGATCGCGAGTTGTCGGAGACGGCTGGACGTGCTTGTCGGTTGACGTCAGGCAAGTGCGCGTTCGCAGTAGCCGATCAGGAGCGCACGCAGGGCGCCGGAACGCTCGGCGAAGTCGCGCTGATACCGGATGTACTCCACCCGGCCTTCAGGGCTCTCGACGTGGAGCGGTGTGAGCCCGATGGTCGTCAGGTCATACGGGCTCGCCCGCATGTCCAAGGTGCGGATCTCCTTCGCCAGCTCGAAGCAGTCGGCGATCAGCTCGCTCGGGACAAGCGGCGAGAGCTTGTAGGCCCACCGGTACACGTCCATGTTCGCGTGCAGGCACGCCGGCTGGTCGTGTTCGTGCTGCGTCTCGCGGGTGGGCTGGAGCAGGTTCAGTGGCCGTGCCGGCGGGGTGAAGAACCGGAAAGCGTCGAAGTGGCTGCACCGCACGGTGATCTCGTCCACGAGCGCCGCAGTGGCCTCAGGTCCGAGTCGTAGCGGCAGGATGTTATGCCGTGTCTCGTCCGGCGTCTGCCGGTAGACCATCGCCCACTCGTGCATCCCGAAGCAGCCGAAGTGCGGTGGCCGAGCAGCGGTGGATGCCAAAAGGCGATAGATCCACTCGACGGAGGTGCGGCGACGGTCCAGCACGGCGTTCACGTCGAGCCGGACGCCGCCGTCGCCATCGACCACGAAATCCGGTCCGAAGTCCCCCGGGTCGGCGTCTGCCAGCACGACATCCGGCCCAGGCTGCCACCGGCGGAGCTGTGCGGGCCGGAAGTTGTAGTAGGTCAGGAGGAACTCTTCGATCGAGTGGCGGCCATGTGCGGCGCGCTTGGCGAGGTGATCCCTTAGGAGTCCGTCGATCCGCTGCTCATGCTGCGTGCGTCGACCACGCCACTGTGTCGCAGTCAGGCGTTCGGCGGTGGCGCGGTGGGCAGCGGCGGTCACGTGTCCCATTGTGCCTGTGGGGCCGATGTTACTCGAACGCGCAGGTCAGGCCAGATTATTTGTGATCTTGACATTCGTGAACAGGAAGTCGAGCACCGGGTGCTTCTCGCCCCGGCGGCGGCGCTCCAGGTGCGGCACGGTCCAGGCATCGACCCGCGCCTCGCCGGCGGCCCGGCGGGCCTCCGGGACCGAAGCGCTGGTCAGATGGTCTGCGAGCACCCGACCAGCTTAGGTTGTACCGTCACACGCATGCGCAAGCTCGGTGCACTGGTCGTCGCGGCGGTCGTTCTGTCCGGATGCGGTGGTGAGCCGAAGGAGCGGGCGGAGCCGGCCGGATCGAGCAGCCAGCCCCCGCCCGCGACCGGTTCGTCGGCGGCCCCGGCCCTGGTCCTGGGCGCGCCGACGAGCGTGAAGGTGACCGCCGGCGCGGCCGTGGACGCGGCGCCGTTCGACGTCGCGCGCACCGTCACGATGCCGGCGGGATGGACCGCCGCGGTCTACGCGCGGGTCGAGAAGGCCCGGTTCATGACGTTCACGCCGAGCGGCGACCTGCTGGTGTCGCAGCCCAGCCAGGGCAAGGTGCGCGTGGTGCGGGCGGGGAAGACGACCGACTTCGCGACCGGCCTCAACCGGCCGCACGACATGGTGTTCGCCGAGGTCGGCGGGGCCACCTGGCTGTTCGTGGCGGAGGCCGACAGGGTCGTCCGGTATCCGTACAAGTCCGGCGACCTCAAGGCGCAGAGCGGCCAGGTCGTCGTCGACGGGCTGCCGGACACCAGCACCCCAGAGCTGCGCGGCAACTACGCGCACGTGCTGAAGAACATCGCGGTGCGCGGCGGCAGGCTCTACGTGTCGATCGCCTCGACCTGCAACGCGTGCGTCGAGGACACCGTCAGCGACCCGCAGCGCGCCGCGATCTACACCTACGACGCCGCCGGGAAGAACGCCGGCAGGCAGCTGATGGCGCGCGGCATCCGCAACGCCGAGGGCCTCGCGTTCCGGCCGGACAGCGACGAGCTGTGGGTCGTGGTCAACAACCGCGACAACACCCTCGTCCCCGACGACCGTGACGTCGACGGCGACGGCAAGTCCGACAAGGGCAAACGGATGAGCCAGTTCGTCGACCAGTATCCGGTCGAGGAGCTCATCAAGGTGCGCGACGGCGGGTTCTACGGCTGGCCGTTCTGCAACCCGAACAGCGACAACGGCACCCACAACCTGCCGTTCCACCGCGACTACGAGCTCAACCGCGACGGCAGCAAGGCCGACTGCGACAAGGCCGACCCGATCGACCTCGGGCTGCCGGCGCACACGGCGCCGCTGGGGCTGACGTTCGTGCCGGCGCTCGGCGGGGCCGTCATCCCGATGCACGGCTCGTGGAACAGCACCAAGCCCGTCGGCTACAAGGTCGTGTTCGTGCCGTGGACGGCGAAGGGGCCGGGCGACCCGGTCGACCTGCTGTCGGGTCTCGTCGACACGAAGGCCGCCAAGCCGTGGCTGCGCCCGGTCGACGCGGCGGTCGACGCCGACGGCTCGATCCTCGTCAGCGACGACTACGCCGGCACGATCCTCCGTCTCACCCCACCGAAGTAGCCGTCCGGAACGGACCCGCCCCGGCCGTCCAATGTGGTCGCACGGCGGCCGTCCACTGTGGCCTGGCGTCCGCGGCCGGGAAGCGGGTCCATGTACGGCCGCCGTCCGAAGTGGTCATACGAGCGGCCGTCCACTGTGGCCGGAAACCTGCCGTCGAAAGCGGTCGTGCGGGCCGTCAGGCGACCGGTGGGCGCGGGTCCGTGGTGTGCGTCGCGGGGGAGGGGCGGCCGATCCTCGCCGCCGTGCCGTCCGCGAGCAGGAACGCGACGCCGATCGGTCCATTGTGGACCGTGAGCGTGCCGTCCGCCTCGACCGTGACGTCGAGCTCGCCGTCCGCCACCTTCAGCCCCCGCACGCGGAACGCGCCCACCGGCGACGGCGCGATCGGGTCGAACGTGATCCGGCCGGCGGGCACGTCCACGTCGAGCCCGAGCAGCGCGGTCAGGATCGCCGGCCCGGCGGCCGCGGACCAGGCCTGCGGGCGGCACGCCGCCGGGTAGGGGGTCGGAGTGTCGTCGCCGCCGTACACCTCGGGCAGGCGGGAGTCGAAGCGCTCCGCGGCGTCGAGCAGCGCCGTGACGAGCGCCGCCGCGTCCTTGCCGTGGCCGTCGCGGGCCAGGCCCAGCATGGCGATCGCGGTGTCGTGCGGCCAGACCGAGCCCGCGTGGTAGGAGACGGGGTCGTAGCCGGCGGCGGTCGCCGCGAGGGTCCGCACGCCGAACGGCGACCGCAGCCGCCCCAGCCAGCCGGCGACCGCCGCGCGCTCCGCCGCCGACAGCAGCCCGGTGCCGAGCAGGTGCCCCATGTTGGAGGCGACGCCGTCGACCCGGGTGACCTGATCGCCGTCGACGGTGACCGCGATCGCCGGGTAGCCGTCCGGGCACCAGAACACCGCGCGGAACCGTGCGGCCAGGTCCGCCGCCCAGGCGCGCCAGCGGTCGCCGCCCGGCCGGCCGAAGGCGTCGAGCAGGTCCGCGCCGCGCAGGGCCGCCTCGTACGCGTACGCCTGGACCTCGCACAGCGCCACGGTGCCCGTCGCGACGCGGCCGTCGGCGAACTGGACGCCGTCGGCCGAGTCCTTCCAACCCTGGTGGGTGAGGCCGCCGCCGCCGGTCCGGTAGGCGATGAACCCCCCGTGCCCCGCCAGCCACTCCAGCGCCGCCTCCGCCGCCGGCAGCAGCGCCTCCACGGCGTCCGGGCGCATGCCCCACCGGTACGCGTCGGCGAGGGTGCACACGAAGAGCGCGGTGGCGTCGACCGTGCCGTAGTAGACCGGCGGCAGCCGGTGCGCGGCGTCCTCGCGGCGGACCTCGTGCGGGATCCTGCCCGGCTGTTCCTCGGTGCCGCCGGTGTACGCGGTGCCCTGCCGGGCGGCGAGCGCACGCAGCGTGCCGGCCGCCACCTCGGTGCCGAGCGGCAGCCCCAGCCGGGCCGACCACAACGCGTCGCGGCCGAAGAGCGCCAGATACCAGGGGCTGCCGGCGCTGTAGTAGACGTCGGCGCCGTCGGTGCGCCGCAGCGCGTCGAGATCCTGCACGCCGGTGCGCACCAGCGCGTCGAGCCGCGCGTCGGCCGCCGCCACCCGCAGCGTGCTGAAGCGCTTGGCCCGCGGGATCGGCCGGATGTCGGTGCGGGTGAACCGCAGCTCGACCGTCCAGCTGCCGCCCGGCTCCAGCACGACGGTCCACCGCAACGCGCCCGCCGCGTCGGGCGCGGGCGTGGCGTCGGGCGCGGGCGTGGCGTCGAGCCGGACCGTCATGCCGTCCGGATGCCGCGCCTCGTCGCGGAACCCGACCGGGTCCACTGTGGATCCGTCCCGGACGGCACCGATGGTGGCGAAGTCGGTCGCGGCAGTCACGGCCAGCCGCACGGTGCGTGGCACCGCGGCGTCATTGGACAGCGCGATGGTCTCGGTGCCTCCCACCGGTTCGGCCAACCGGCTACGGGTGACGGTGACGCCGCCCCGTACATCAGCGAAAACCGCCGAAGCGGCACCGGTGCGGCGCACGTCCACCACGGTGGGCCCGGCCCCGTCGAGGGTGACCTCCAGCCGCGCCAGCACCCGGCGGTCCTCGACGAAGAGCCCGTCGGCGCCGCCGCGCAGCCGGCCGGACGGTCCCGACAGCCACGCCGCCGGAGCCGCCACGCACGTCACATGTGCCCGCAGATCGTGCTGTACCACAGCTCGCACGGTACACAGCCGGGCCGGAAGGTTTAGCGTTAGCGGCCGTGACAGATCTGCCTCCCGCGCCGGCCCAGGGCAACGGCGACGGCGACGAGCGGCCGGCCCCCGGCTGGCTGCGGCGCACCGAGGCCGAGCAGCGGTGGCCCGCCGCGCTCGCCATCGCCGTCGCCGTGGCCGTGCACCTGCTCCTGCCCGCCGACCTGGCGCCCCGGCCGCGCTGGCTGCTGCCCGGCCTGGCGGCGGCCCTGCTGGTCAGCATCGTCGTGGCCAACCCGCTGCGGATCGACCGGGAGACCCGCTTCCTGCGTCCGCTCAGCATCGGCCTGGCCGCCATCCTCGGCGTCGCCACGGCCTGGTCGGCGGCGCTGCTCGTGCGCGCCCTCTTCGGCCACGCCGACGTCCAGCCGGCGCACCTGCTGCTGTGGGGCGCCGCGATCTGGCTGACCAACGTCATCGTGTTCGCGCTGTGGTTCTGGGAAGGCGACCGCGGCGGTCCGGCGGCCCGCGCCGACGGCCGCGACCCGCATCCGGACTTCCTCTTCCCGCAGCTGACCGCGGGCACCCTCGCGCCGCACGACTGGGAGCCGGAGTTCTTCGACTACTTCTACCTGTCGTTCACCAACGCCACGGCCTTCAGCCCGACGGACACCATGCCGATGTCGACCTGGGCGAAGGTCGGCATGCTCACCGAGTCCGCCGTCTCGCTCGTGACCGTCCTGCTGGTGGTGGCCCGCGCGGTGAACGTGATCGGCTGAAAACCTGTGCGCTGCCACAGGTTCTCTTAGGCTCGCCACAGCAAGCTCTGGATACCTTGCCGCTCATCGGTGCCGCGTGGCCCGCGCGCCGCTTCGAGTGGAGGGACCATCATGATCGAGGCTGCCGGACTCGCTGCTGACCCAGTGGCAGGGCCTGGCGGTCTTCGCCGGCTGGACGGCCCTCCTGCTGGCCGTCGCCGCCTACCTCTTCAAGACCCGCGACGCCTGACCCGTCCCGTCCCGCCCCGCACCGGAAGGCGGGCGGGGCGGCGGGTGGGCGGGAATAGACTCGGGTCATGGGCTTGACCAACTGGGCGGGGAACCTGACGTTCGGCGCCGCTCGGGTGCACCGGCCCGGGTCGGTGGACCAGGTCCGGGAGGTCGTGGCCGGCGCCGGGCGGGTGCGGGTGCTCGGGTCGGGGCACTCGTTCAACGACGTCGCCGACACGCCGGCCGATCTGGTGAGTGTCGCGGGGCTGGCGGCGCGGCCGCGGATCGACGCCGAGGCGGGGACCGTCACCGTCGCCGCCGGCGTGCGGTACGGGGAGCTCGCCACGTTCCTCGACGCCGAGGGGTATGCGCTGCACAACCTGGGGTCGCTGCCGCACATCTCCGTCGCGGGGGCCGTCGCCACCGGTACGCACGGATCCGGCGCGACGTCGGGCAACCTGGCGACGGCCGTGGCGGCGGTCGAGCTCGTCACCGCCGGCGGGGACCTCGTGCGGATCGGGCGGGGCGACCCGGACTTCCCGGGCAGCGTGGTCTCGCTGGGCGCGCTCGGCGTCGTGGTGAGCGTGACGTTGGACGTGCGGCCGTCGTACGCCATCCGCCAGCACGTCTTCGAGCGGCTGCCCAGGACGGTGCTGGACGAGCGCTGGGACGAGATCGCGGCGGCGGGCTACTCGGTGAGCCTGTTCACCGGCTGGGCGGGCGACACGGTCGACCAGCTGTGGCTGAAGCTCGCCGACGGCGAGGAGCCGGACGGGTTCGGGGCGGTCCCGGCCGGCCGCCAGCTGCACCCGATCGCCGCGATGTCCCCGGTCAGCTGCACCGAGCAGGGCGGCGTCCCCGGCCCGTGGCACCGGCGGCTGCCGCACTTCAAGCTGGAGTTCACCCCCAGCAGCGGCGAGGAGCTGCAGACCGAGTTCTTCGTGGCGCGGCAGGACGCCGTGGCGGCGTTCGCGGCGGTCGAGCGGGTGCGGCACCTCGTGACGCCGGTGCTGCAGATCTCCGAGATCAGGGTCGTGGCCGCCGACGACCTGTGGCTGAGTCCCCATTACGGACGCGACAGCGTGGCGCTGCACTTCACCTGGATCCGGGACGAGGCGCGCGTCGCGCCGGCCGTCGCGGCACTGGAGGAGGCGCTGGCGCACCTGGCGCCGCGGCCGCACTGGGGGAAGGTGTTCCACCACGCGCCGCGCCCCGAGCGGCTCGCCGACTTCCTCGCGTTGCGTGACCGGCTGGACCCGGAGCGCAAGTTCACCAACGCGTTCGTGGAGCGGCACCTGGGGGCGGAGTAGATTCCAGGCGTGCGTATCGCTCGTTTCGCCCACGCCAGTGGCATGTCATTCGGAGTCGTCGAGGGCGAGCCCTCGGCCGGGCTCACCGGACTCACCGTCGCCGAGATCGACGGTCACCCGTTCGGGGAGCTGCGGTTCACCGGTCAGCGCTGGGCGCTCGCCGACGTGCGGCTGCTCTCGCCGATCCTGCCCAGCAAGGTGGTGTGCGTCGGGCGCAACTACGCCGACCACGCCGCCGAGCTCGGCAACGAGGTGCCGAAGGAGCCGCTGCTCTTCCTCAAGCCGTCCACGTCGATCATCGGCCCCAACGACGCGATCCGGATCCCGCCGCAGTCGCAGCAGGTCGAGCACGAGGTCGAGCTCGCCGTCGTGATCGGGGTCACCGGCGCCCGCAGGGTCGACCGGGCCGGCGCCGCCGCCGCGATCTTCGGCTACACCGCCGCCAACGACGTCACCGCCCGCGACCTGCAGCGCAAGGACGTCCAGTTCACCCGGGCGAAGGGCTTCGACTCGTTCTGCCCCATCGGCCCCTGGATCGTCACCGGCCTGGACGTCAGCGACGTCGAGGTCCGCTGCGAGGTCAACGAAGAGGTCCGCCAGCTCGGCCGCACGAAGGACATGGTCTTCGACGTGCCCACCCTGGTGTCGTATGTCTCACACGTCATGACCCTCCTCCCCGGCGACGTGATCCTCACCGGCACCCCCGCCGGCGTCTCCCGCATGGTGTCCGGCGACGAGGTCACCGTCTCGATCGAGGGCGTCGGCGCGCTCAGCAACAGGGTCCTGACCTTGGAATAGGCGTGTTTGCGACAACCGATTTGGCCTGGTGCGATCCCTCCGGTAAAGTTTCCAACCGGCGCACACAGCGCCAATGGGGTATGGGGTAATTGGCAGCCCAACTGATTCTGGTTCAGTTAGTCTAGGTTCGAGTCCTGGTACCCCAGCACCGCAGCAAGATCGCGGTGCTGTATTGTTCCACCGCAAGACAGAGCAAGACAGCAAGTATCTGGGGCCCCGTCGTCTAGCGGCCCAGGACGCCGCCCTCTCAAGGCGGTAGCGCCGGTTCGAATCCGGTCGGGGCTACAGTCCAATGGGCCCAACCTGTTCACAGGTTGGGCCCGTTCGCGTTTGTGGACTTCCGCGTTCCTCGCGCACGGCTCCGCCGCGCTCCAGGCGGGGGGTTCCCACCCCGCACCCCCCCATGCTCGCTTCGCTCGCACTGCCGGCGCTTCGCTCGGCAGGGATTGCGCTGCGCGTGGCATCCCTGCCGTACGGAGCATCCCTGCCGTACGGGGCATCCCTGCGGGCGGGCTTGATCAGGAGGGTGGCTTGGTCGTCGGCTCCGCGTCGGGTTGTCGGCCGGGGTCATCGGCGCACGTTCACGTGGTTCGGCAACAGGCGCACCTTGGTCGATCGGCGTTGTTGTCACCGCGGCGCATCGCTGGGGGGTGGGCGGATGTGCGGGCCAGAACGCCCGCCTGGCCGAGAAAAGCCGACCTCGCGCGCAACTGGAAGCGTTGGGAGGCAGGTGATGCGGAGCCGGGCGCCTTTACAAACCCTTTGGTAGCCGTGACCGCGGCGTTCTTTTCAGCGTCGCGCCCTGAACCAGCCTCGGCAACGCGGGGATGGACGAGTTGCTCCAAGGCATGCACACCGCCGCGCAGCTGGTGCTCATTGACCGAGGGCAGCTGTCTCGCGGCCGTGCGGGCTGGGCACATCAGGCGAAAGCATGGCGCGCATCGGCGACCGCCGCCAGGTGGAGGTCGCGCTCGACAACTCACTGGTGATGCACTCGCGTGAGCTTGCCGCCGAACTGGCCCAGCGGTTCCTGACCCGGATGGGGGTGGCCGTGTGGTTCGTGGGGTGGGTGGTTGTGCTGGTCAGGTCAGTCAGCCTGGTTCTCGTTCCGGGGCGCGGTTGGTTCTTTGTGCTCGGGGCGGCTGTTCTCGGGGTGTTCGTGTTCTGCGGCATCGTTGTGGCGGCGGCCGGGGGCAAGGAGCCGAACGGTGGCGACGACATGACCCGCACCGGCGCGCTCGGGCTTCCGAGGGCTTCGTCGGCGCCTGTGCCGGCGGCCGGGACGACCGGGACTACCGGGACGACCGGCCCGGCCGTGACGGCGTCGTCCAGCACGACGGTGGCCGGCACGGTGCCGGCGGCGACCACGACCGCGCCGCCGCCGACCACAAAGGCGGCCGGAGCCCAGACCAAAGCGCCGACCAGAGCGCCGACCACGAAAGCGACCACCAAGCCGCCGACGAAGGCGCCGGCGAACTGTAATCCGAACTATTCGCCGTGTGTGCCGAACGATCCGGTGGACGTGGACTGCAAGGGTGGGGGCGGGAACGGGCCGTCGTACGTGCAGGGGCCGGTCAGGGTCATCGGCACCGACGTGTACGGGCTCGACGCCGACCACGACGGGATCGGGTGCGAGTAGGGGGCGGTCAGCCGGCCTCGAGGTAGCGCAGCATCTGCTGGATCTCGGCGGTACGGGAGTCGGTGATGCGCTTGGCCAGGTCGAGGGCGCCGGGGTTGACGCCGGAGCCGGTCTCCATGCGGGCGATCTCGACCGCGTTGTGCTGGTGGGCCACCAGCATGTTGAGGAAGCGCCGCTCGAACTCGGGGCCGTCGAAGGTGCCGAGCGCCGCGATGTCGTCGGCGTTGGTGCCGTGGGCGCCGCCGTGGCCGGCGTGGGAGTCGGCGGCGGCGGTGGGGGGCTGGTTCCAGGACTGGAGCCACACCTGCATGGTCTTGGTCTCGTCGGCCTCGGTGACCTCGATGGCGGCGGCGAGGGTGCGGACGTCGTCGCGGACGGCCTTGGTGCGGGCCAGGCGGACCATCGAGAGGGCCTGGTCGTGGTGGGCGACCATCATCTGGGCGAACATGACGTCGGTGTCGTTGTAGACCTTCGACGTGGCAGTGACGCCCGCGGGGGCCGGCTGCGCCGGGGCGGCGGCGCAGCCGGCGAGGAGCAACGCCGTGACGAGCAACAGCAGGCGCTTCATGGCGCGACCCCTCCGGGAGAGGAGGGTGCCCGGTGAGGGGCACCCTCGGACGACACGGTCAGACCCGCTGCCAGAGCGCCGGGACGTTGGGCGGTTCCCAACCGGCGATGGCGGTGTGGGCCTGGCGGCACTGGTACGTGACGCCGCCGTACGTGACGCGGGCGCCGACCGCGTACGCCGTGCCCGCCGCCCACGTGCCACCGGCCGGAGGCGTGGTGGTCGTCGGGGTCGGGGTCGGGGTGGGCTTCACCGTCGGGGACGGGGTGGGCTGCGTGGGCGTCGGGGTGGGGTTGCCACCGCCGCCGACCTGCAGGTCGACGCAGGAGTAGAAGGCCATCGGCGTGTCCGAGATGTTCCACCGGGCCAGGACCAGGATCCGGCCGGTGCGCCCGCCGAGGCTCACCGAGTGGGAGACGGTGGCGCCGGGCTGGCGGCCGCCGTCGTCGATGACCGCGATCCGGGTGCCGCCGACGAAGTACTCCCACGTGCTGGTGGAGTGCCGGGCGGTGAGCACCCAGTTGAACGTGACGTTGTTGCCGACCGCGGTCGCCGGCCAGCCCTTGTTCGGGTCGTCGAGCTGCGCGAACCTGGCGTTGCCGCCGCTGCAGCTCGTCAGGCCCTTCGGGCCCTCGACGCTCTGCGGCTCGTACACGATCTCGCCGCAGTTGGCGACGCGCCCCTGGGCGCACATCGCCTGGCGGCTGGCGGGCGAGGAGATGTAGCCGTGCGCCGCGGCCGGTGAGGCCGAGACGGACAGTGACGTGGCGATGGCGGCGAGCGCCAGCGGAACCAGCGCGATCGTTCTTCGCATCGATCGCTCCCTTCGTGCAGTGGGGGTGATGCGGCTCAATGTAAAGGAAGGGTTGTTAACAGTAAATAACCTTTATGGAAAACGGTCGATAGAGCGCTCTCACTTAAGGTATGGTCCAGCCCGCCTTAAGGCTGCAGGAGCGCGAGCAGGCCCTGGACCGCGGAAATCGGGGCGGCGTCACGAACGGCCCAGGCCAGACCGATGTCGACGGTCGGCGGTGCACCGGCGAAGCGGCGCAGGACGACACCCGGCATCCGCAGTGCCCGGGCGCGCCCGGACGGGACCGCCGCGATCACGCCGCCCGCCGCGACCGCCCGCAGCAGCTGCTCGTCGTCGGGCTCGTGCCGGGCGAGCACGAAGCCGCCGCCGGGCCAGACCTGCGCGATGATCCGGTCGTACATGCCGGGCCCGTTCTCCCGCGGCCACATCACCGCCGGCTCGCCCCGCAGCGCCGGGCGCGGCACCCGCCGGCGGGCCGCGAGGGGATGCCCGGCGGGCAGCGCGAGCAGCAGCTCCTCGGTGCCGACGAGAAGCCACCGGATGCCCTCGTCGTCGACCGGCGGCCGCACGAACGCCGCGTCGTACCGCCCGGACAGCAGCCCGGCGACGTTGGGCGCGGTCCAGCCGGTCTCCGGCACCACCTCCACGAGCGGATGCGCGGCCCGGAACCGCTCCACGAGGTCGTCGACGGCGCCGCCGCGCGCGGAGCGCGTGTACGCCAGCCGCAGCCGCCCGCCCTGGCCGCGCACCGCCGCCGCGATCCGCCGGGAGGCGCCGTCGACCTGGGCGAGCAGCGCGACCGCCTCCGCGGCGACGATCTCCCCGACGGGGGTCAGCGCGCAGCCGCCGCGGCCGCGCTCCAGCAGCGGCGCGCCGACCTCCCGCTCCAGGACCCGGATCTGCTGGCTGAGCGCCGGCTGGGCGATGCGCAGCCGGGCCGCCGCCCGCGTGAAGTGCAGCTCCTCGGCGAGCACCGAGAAGTACCGCAGCCGCCGCAGTTCCATAAGCCAGGCTTATCACGCGGGAGGGCGCCGGTCTTGGACGGCACCGGCCCGCGCGTGGTGACGTGGACGGCATGGGAAGCGACATCACGGTGCTCGGCGCGGGGATCATCGGCCTCACCTGCGCGGTCCGCCTCCAGGAGCACGGCCACGCGGTGACGGTCGTGACCGCCGACCAACCCGGGCGGACCGTGTCCGCGCTCGCCGCCGCGGTCTGGTACCCCAGCCACACCGACGCGGACCCCCGGGTCCTGCGCTGGGCCGTGCGCACGTTCGACGAGCTGAGCGCGCAGGCGGCGGCGGGCGTGCCCGGGGTCGTCGCCCGGCCCACCCGCATGCTCCTGCGCCGGCCGCACCCCACGCCCTGGTGGGCGGCGGCGGTGCCCGGCTTCCGGCAGGAGCGGGACGAGTGGCGCTTCACCGTCCCGTCGGTGGAGATGGTGCCGTACCTGCGCTGGCTGCGGGACCGGTTCGTGGCCGCCGGCGGCCGGGTCGTGCGGCGGAAGGTCGAGCGCCTGGCCGACCTGCCGGGCGGCGTCGTGGTCAACTGCGGCGGCCTCGCCGCGCGGGAGCTCGCGGACGATCCGGCCGTGCACCCGGCCCGCGGCCAGATCGTCGGCGTCGCCAACCCGGGGCTCGTCACCTCGGTGCGTGACGAGGAACACCCGGCGGGAGTGACGTACGTCCACCCCCGCCGCCGCGACGTGGTCCTCGGCGGCACCTACCAGCCCGGCGAGTGGGACACGACCGTCGACCCCGCCACCACCGCGGCGATCCTCGCCAGGTGCACGGAGCTGGTCCCCGAGCTGGCCGGGGCGCCGGTGCTGTGGCAGGCGGCCGGGTTGCGGCCCGCCCGGCACGGCGGCCCCAGGGTCGAGCCGGACCCGTCGCCGGCGGCGGCGGGTGTACGGGTCGTGCACGCCTACGGCCACGGCGGCGCCGGCGTCACCCTGTCCTGGGGATGCGCCGACGAGGTCCTCACCCTGTGCGGTGGCGCGGAAGGCGCATGATCGAAGCATGATTCGCTTCATCCTGAACGTGCTGTGGCTCGTCTTCGGGGGCGGCCTGCTGCTGTTCGTCGGCTACGCCTTCGCCGCGCTGATCTGCTTCGTGCTCGTCATCACGATCCCGTTCGCGGTGGCCTCGTGGCGTCTCGCCGTCTACTCGCTCTGGCCGTTCGGGCGTACGGTGCAGGCCAAGCCCGACGCCGGGGTGGCGACGGGCCTGGCCAACGTGCTGTGGGTGGTGCTCGCCGGATGGTGGCTGGCGCTGAGCCACATCACCGCCGGCATCGCGCTGTGCATCTCGATCATCGGGATCCCGTTCGGGATCGCGAACTTCAAGCTCGTGCCGGCCGCGTTCTGGCCGCTGGGCCGCGAGGTCGTGGACCTGTGACCCGGGCGTAGGTCCCGGCCGGCCAGGATCCTGGCCGTCGCCACGGCGCCGGCGCGTGCCGGCGCCGCGGCCGCTACTGGGCGGCGATGCCCAGCAGGACGGCGACCAGGACGATCAGGCCGAGCACCATGCCCAGGCACCCGCCCTTGCCCCCGGCCGGCGCGGGCGTCGATCCGGGAGGGGCGGGCACGGTGGGCGGGGCGGGACGCTGCGGTCCGTCGGGGCTGGGCGAGCCGGGGCCGGTCGTCGGCCGGTCCGGCGCGCCCGAGGGAGCCTGCCCGACGCCGGACGCCTCACCCTCGGGGGTGTCGGGCGCCTCGGACAAGCCGTCGTCGATCGGCTCAGGAGCCGCAGGGGTGGACTCAGGCACAGACGTCTCCTGTTCTGGAGCATCCTCGAAAGTGCCGGGGTTTGACTCAGGCACGAACGTTCCTCCGGTCGAGCTTTTGCTCGATGAGCCGGAGGCTACAGGCCTGAGAGGCGTTGTCCAGCCCGCACCACGGCCATCGCGTGCCGGTCGCCGGGGCGCCGGCCGAGCCGCTCTATGGGTCCCGACACGCTGATCGCCGCGATGACCCGGCCGGTGCGGTCGCGGATCGGCGCGGACACGCTGGCCACGCCGGCCTCGCGCTCGGCGACGCTCTGCGCCCAGCCGCGGCGGCGGACCTCGGCGAGGGTGCGGCCGGTGAACTTGCAGCGCGGCAGCAGCGGCATGACGGCCTCCGGCGGCTCCCACGCGAGGAGCACCTGGGCGGCGGAGCCGGCGGTCATCGGCAGCACCGAGCCGATCGGCACCGTGTCGCGCAGGCCGCTGGCCCGCTCCGCGGCGGCCACGCAGAGCCGCTCGTCGGCCCGGCGGAGATAGAGCTGCGCGCTTTCGCCGGTCGCGTCGCGCAGTGCGGTGAGCATCGGCTCGGCCGCGGTCAGGAGAACGTCGGGTGCCGCGTTGGCGAGCTCGCCGAGACGCGGCCCCGGCCGCCAGCGTCCCTGCGCGTCACGAACGAGCAATCGGTGGATTTCCAGGGCCTGTGCGAGCCGGTGCGCCGTTGCCCGGGGAAGCTTGGTCCGGTCCACCAGTTCGGCCAGGCTGGCGCCGTCGACACAGGCGGCCAGAATGACCACCGCCTTGTCGAGCACGCCAACACCGCTCATACTGTGTCCCACAGACCGAAACATACCTCCCAAACTTTAGGATGTCCAGATGGTGGGAGAAGCACGACCGCGGACGCTCGCAGAGAAGGTGTGGGACGCGCACGTCGTTCGTTCCGCCGCAGGCGAGCCCGATCTGCTGTACATCGACCTGCACCTGGTCCACGAGGTCACCAGCCCGCAGGCGTTCGACGGGCTGCGCCTCGGCGGCCGCCCGGTGCGGCGTCCGGAGCTGACGATCGCGACCGAGGACCACAACACGCCGACCGACAACCTGCTGACGATCAGCGACCCGGTGTCGCGCACCCAGATCGAGACGCTGCGGCGCAACTGCGACGAGTTCGGCGTGCGCCGGCACTCGCTCGGCGACGCGCAGCAGGGCGTCGTCCACGTCATGGGACCGCAGCTGGGCCTGACCCAGCCGGGCATGACGATCGTGTGCGGCGACTCGCACACCTCCACGCACGGCGCGTTCGGCTCGATCGCGTTCGGCATCGGCACCAGCGAGGTCGAGCACGTCCTGGCGACCCAGACGCTGCCGCAGCCGCACCTGAAGACGATGGCGGTCAACGTCGTCGGCGAGCTCGCCCCGGGCGTCACGGCCAAGGACCTGGTGCTGGCGCTCATCACCCAGGTCGGCACCGGCGGCGGCCGCGGCCACGTCGTGGAATATCGCGGGCCCGCGATCGAGAAGATGTCGATGGAGGGCCGGATGACGGTCTCCAACATGTCCATCGAGTGGGGCGCCAAGGCCGGCATGATCGCGCCGGACGAGACCACGTTCGCCTACGTCGAGGGCCGGGAGTACGCGCCGAAGGGCGAGGCCTGGGACACGGCGAAGGCCTACTGGGAGACGCTGCGCACCGACGAGGGCGCGAAGTTCGACACCGAGGTCACGCTCGACATCACCCACCTCACCCCGTTCGTCACCTGGGGCACCAACCCCGGCCAGGGCGCGCCGCTGGGCGCGAGCGTGCCGGACCCGGCCGACTTCGCCGAGGACGCCGACCGCGTCGCCGCGCAGAAGGCCCTGGAGTACATGGACCTGACGCCGGGCACGCCGCTGCGCGACGTCGCCGTCGACGTGGTCTTCCTCGGCTCGTGCACCAACGGGCGCCTCGAGGACCTGCGGGCCGCCGCCGACGTGCTGCGCGGGCGCAAGGTCGCCGACAGCGTGCGCATGCTCGTCGTGCCGGGCTCCGCGTCGGTCCGCGCCGCGGCCGAGGAGGAAGGGCTCAACGAGGTCTTCACCGCCGCCGGCGCCGAGTGGCGCTTCGCGGGCTGCTCCATGTGCCTGGGCATGAACCCGGACACGCTGAAGCCGGGCGAGCGCTCCGCCTCCACGTCCAACCGCAACTTCGAGGGCCGGCAGGGCCGTGGCGGCCGCACCCACCTGGTGTCGCCGCAGGTCGCCGCCGCGACCGCCGTCGTGGGTCGTCTCGCCGCTCCCGCGGACCTGAACTAAGAGGACAGGCAGAATCTGACATGGAGAAGTTCACCGTCCACACCGGCACGGCCGTCCCGCTGCGCCGGTCCAACGTGGACACCGACCAGATCATCCCCGCCGTCTACCTCAAGCGCGTCACCCGCACCGGGTTCGAGGACGGCTTGTTCAACGCATGGCGCTCGGATCCCGCATTCGTGCTCAACAATCCCGCGTACACGGGCGCCTCGATCCTTGTCGCCGGGCCGGACTTCGGCACCGGATCCTCGCGCGAGCATGCCGTGTGGGCGTTGCAGAACTATGGCTTCAAGGCCGTCGTCGCACCGCGTTTCGGCGACATCTTCCGGGGCAACGCGCTCAAGGCCGGGCTCCTGCCCGTCGAGTTGGACCTGAAACTCGTCGAGGAACTGTGGGCCGCGATCGAAGCGGATCCGAAGTTGGCGGTAACGGTCGATCTGCAGGACCGCCAGTTGCGCGCGGGGGACCGCGAATGGGCCTTCCCGATGGACGATTTCAGCCGTTGGCGGCTGCTGGAAGGCCTGGACGACATCGGTCTGACACTGCGCCACGAAGACGCCATCACCGCCTTCGAACAAGGCCGTCCGGAGTGGACACCGGTCGTTCACTAGGCACCAGCAGGGCGTCTCGATGAGCCCCCGGCCGGATCCCGTTGCTCCACAACGATTTCTTTTCCGTCATATGTTTGTATCCTGTGTGCGTTGGGATACCTTGCCCACAGGGACTTCATTTCTGGTACGGGAGGAAACAACGTGAACAAGGCCGAGCTCATCGAGGCGCTCAGCGCTCGCCTGGGCGACAAGAAGTCGGCAAACGCGGCGCTGGACGCGGTGCTGGCCGAGATCCAGGCTGCCGTGACCAAGGGCGACAAGGTTGCCATCACCGGTTTCGGTGTCTTCGAGAAGCGCGTGCGTGGTGCGAGAACCGCGCGTAACCCGCGCACCGGTGAAGCCGTCAAGGTGAAGAAGACGTCGGTGCCCGCGTTCCGGGCCGGCGCCAGCTTCCGTGAGATGGTCGCCGCCGGCAAGGTGCCGAAGGCCGCTCCGGCCAAGAAGGCCGCCGCCGCCACGAAGACCACCGCCGCGAAGGCGACGACCGCCAAGGCCACGACGGCGAAGGCGGCTCCGGCCAAGGCCGCCGCGAAGGCGACGACCGCCAAGGCCACCACGGCGAAGGCCGCCCCGGCCAAGGCCGCCACCAAGGCGACGGCGACCAAGACCGCCGCGAAGGCCGCTCCGGCCAAGGCCGCCGCCACCAAGGCCGCCCCCGCCAAGAAGGCCACCGCGAAGGCCACGAAGGCCGCCGTGTCGACGACGGCGCGCAAGACCACCACGGCGTCCGCCACGACGGCCGCCAAGAAGGCGCCCGCCAAGAAGGCCGCCACCGCCAAGTAGGCAACGCAAAAGGGGCGGGGGGGGGGGGTCTCGTGGGGCGCCCCCTTCCGTTCCGGTCTCCTCCGGGCCGCCACGGGGGGAACCGGCCCCAACCCAAGAGGAAACCACCCCCGGAAAGGAGA